>DASRDL010000420.1:0-29063 GCA_035652635.1 Hyphomicrobiaceae bacterium
TGATAGCCGGCGGCGATTTCCAGCATCAGCCGCTTCGCCTCGGCATGCATCATATGGTCGGCCAGCGCGTAGGCCTCCCTGGCGCGCTCCAACCAATACTCCTCTGCAGGCGGCTTTGGTGGCACGTGCCCCCTCCCACCATCCTGCAACTAAACTGCCAAGTGACGCACGTGTTCCGGTGCCGGGCGGATTTTTTCGAGGCGACCCCGGATCGACCCGCAGAATCGCCCGGCTCGTTCAGGATTTCTTCGTTTCCGTGAGCTTTGCCAGCTCCTCGTACGCCGAGGCGATCTGCAACAGCTGGCGCTTGGATTGCGGGGTTGGCATTTGCTCGGCCTGACCACGTGCCTCCCATGCGCGTTTGCGCCAGTGCTCTGCATCAAGGATCGTGGCCACGTGCTTTTGCGTCCTCCTGAGCTGACAACCAGGAGACGGAGCCTCGCGTTCCGCCGGCTCCCTGCGGCAAAGCTCGAGTTGCGAGCCGTGAAAGGGGGCTGGACTACCCCGAGCAGCCGGCCGCCGTTGTGCGTCGTCAGGCGAGGTGCTTCCTGAAGAACGCCACGGTGCGCTCCCACGCCAGCTTGGCCTGCGCCTCCTGGTAACGGGGCGTCGAGTTGTTGTGGAAGCCGTGCAGGGTGCCGGGATAGATGTGCATCTCGTAGCTGACGCCGGCTGCTTTCAGCGCCGCCTCGAAGGTGGGCCACATGGCGTTGATGCGCTCGTCCTTCTCGGCGTAGTGGATCAGCAGCGCCGCCTTGATGGAGGACACCGCTGCCGTCTCCGGCGCAGCGCCGTAGAACGGCACCGCCGCCTGCAGGTCGCCGCCCAGCCGGGTGGCCAGAAAGTTGGTGGTGCCGCCGCCCCAGCAGAAGCCGGTGACACCGAGCTTGGCCGTCGACAGCTGGTGACCCTTGAGATAGCGGGCGCTGTTGAGCATGTCCGTCCGCAGCTTGGCCTGGTCGAGGCCGGCCTGCAGCGCGCGGCCGTCGTCATCGTTGCCGGGGTAGCCGCCGACGGGTGACAGTCCGTCCGGCGCCAGCGCCAGGAAGCCCTCGACCGCGGCGCGACGCGCCACGTCCTCGATGTAGGGGTTGAGGCCGCGGTTCTCGTGGATCACCAGCACGGCGGGGAACGGCCCGGCCCCCGCCGGCTGCACCAGGTAGCCGCGCATGGTGCCGGAGGCGCCTCCGGGCGAGGGATAGCTCACGTAGCGCGCCTTGATGCGCTCATCGGTGAAGGAGATGGTCTGCGCCAGCGCATAGCGCGGCAGCAGCGCCTGTGCCATGGCGAGCCCGCCGGCCGTCGCCGCTGTCGCCCGGGCCATGAATTCGCGCCGGTCGAGGCGCCCGTGGCAGTACTCGTCGTAGAGATCGAACACCCGCTGGTCGATCTCGAGCTGCGTCAGCGGCTGGAGCGCCGCGCGCTCCACAGCCGCCGGCTGCATCCGTTCCTGTCCGGCCATCGTCCGTTCCTGCTCCCAGACCACAAATGCCGGCCGTCGGCAGTTCGCCTGCCACCACCGTCGCCCGTCGCCACAACGGCTGGAGCGGCCGAAGCTCACACCACGCCCTTCTCCCTCAGCGCCGCAATCGCCCGCTTGTCGTAGCCGAGCCGACCGAGGATCTGGTCGGTGTGCTCGCCCAGCGTCGGCGCGCGGCGGCGGATGGAGCCCGGCGTCTCCGACAGCCACACCGGCACCTTGGCGATGGGTGCGGGCTTCGGCGCGCCGGGGAACTCGGTCGGCTGAAAGAAGCCCATGGCCTTGATGTGCGGGTCGTCGAGCGTCTGCTGCGGCTTGAGCACGGGGCCCGACGGGATGCGTGCCTTGGCCAGGATTTCCAGGGCCTCGGCGGTGGTGCGCTCCGCACACCAGCGGCTCATGCGCTCGGAGATGACGGCGCCGTTGTCGCCGCGGGAGATGTCGTCCTTGAAGCGCGGATCGGTCAACCAGTGCTCCTCGCCCATCAGCCTGGCCCAGCGCCTGTAGAGCGGCTGGCCGATCACCTGCGCCAGGATCCAGCCGTCCCTGGTCTTGAAGATGTCGACCGGGGCCGCCGTCTGGCCGCGGTTGCCGGTCGGCACGCGGTTCGGCGCGATCACCGCCTGCTCGACGAGCAGGGCGTTGCCGAAGGTGACGGCGGTGGCGAGCAGCGCCCCCTCCACCCACTGGCCCTTGCCGGTCACCTTGCGCGCCATCAGCGCCGCCATGGTGCCGAAGGCACAATGCAGCGCCGTGCCGAAGTCGACCCACGGCACCTGGGCGCGATAGGGCTGGTCCTCCGTACCCGTCATGTAGACAGCGCCCGACATGACCTGGCCGATGCCGTCGAAGCCCACGCGGTCGCTGTAGGGCCCGCCGCGGCCGTAGGCGGTAACGGTGGTGAGGATGATGTCGGGCTTCACCGCCCTGAGACTGTCGTAGTCGAGCCGCATGTCCTCGAGCGTCTGCGGCGGCAGGTTGGCGATCACCACGTCGGCGGTGGCGACCAGCTTGCGCACGATCTCCTGGCCCTCCGGCAGCATGGGGTCGAGCGTCATGCCGAGCTTGTTGCGGTTGATCTGCAGGAACAGCGCGCCCTCACCGGTGGCGGCAACCGGGGCCTGGTAGCGATCCTCGCTGCCCTCGCGCTTTTCGATGCGGATCACCTCCGCGCCGTGCTCGGCCAGCAGCGTGGCACAGTAGGGCCCGGCGATATAGCGGCCGAAATCGAGGACGCGAATCCCCTCCAGCACTCCCGGCATCGTGCCTCCCTGCTCCCTGCGCGCTCCCGACACGGGCGCGAAACCTAACATGCGGGCCGCGTTGTTGCAGCGCGGAAATCGCGGGCGGGTGCGAGATCGGTCCGGCGTCGTGGATGTTGTGGCAGGGGCGGGCGAAAGGGGCTAGCGTGCGATTCGCATAGAGCCCGAGGCGCACAGCATCACGGGCCGCCTGGCGCAGGGCGCTCAGACAGGCTCGCGGTCCACGGGGAAGGAGCGACTGTCATGGCAATAGACGCTCAGGCACTCATCGTTTTCCTCATCATCGGCGCGGTCGCCGGCTGGCTCGCCGGCCAGATCATGACCGGTGGCGGTTTCGGCCTCATCGGCAATATCGTCATCGGCATCATCGGCGCCTTCGTCGCCGGTTGGCTGCTGCCGGGGTTCTTCCCCATCGGCGGCATCGCCGGCTCGATCGTCCACGCCGCGATCGGCGCCATCATCGTTCTGTTCGTGATCGGCCTCATCAAGCGCGCCTGAGCGGAAGCGGGATCGGCCGGCACGGGCCGCGCCCGACCGGGCTCATCCCTGCCCCGCCAGCTCGAGCCATTCCTCCTCGCTCAGCACGGTGACGCCGAGCTCGCGCGCCTTGGCGAGTTTGGAGCCGGCGTCGCTGCCGGCGATGACGTAGTCGGTCTTCTTCGACACCGAGCCCGCCACCTTGGCGCCCAGCCGCTCGGCCAGCGCCTTCGCCTCCCCGCGCGTCATGCGCTCGAGCGTGCCGGTGAACACCACCGTCTTGTCGCTGACGGGCGAGGCGCGCGTGGCGGTGCGCACGAACGGGGCCACCTCGACCTCGGCCAGCAGGTCGTCGACCGCCTTGACGTTGTGCGGCTCGGAGAAGAAATCGACGAGGGCGTCCACCACCGTCTCGCCTATGCCTTCGATGTTGTCGAGGTCGCGATAGGCCTCGCTGTCCTTGCCGCCCGCCGCCACCGCCAGCCCCGCCGACTTGAACGCCTCGAGGGTGCCCAGCGCCTTGGCGAGGTCGCGCGCCGTGGTCTCGCCGATGTGGCGGATGCCGAGTGCATAGATGAAGCGGTCGAGGGCCACTCTGCGCCGCGCCTCGATGGACTTGAACAGGTTCTCGACCGACTTGGCGCCGTAGCCCTTCTTGTTGGCGAGCCGCTTGTCCTCGGGCAGGCGCCCGTCCCGCCGCGCCAGGGTGAAGATGTCGGCCGGCTGCATGATGCGGCCCTCGTCGTAGAAGGCCTCGATCTGCTTCTCGCCCAGGCCCTCGATGTCGAAGGCATTGCGCGAGACGAAATGCTTGAGCCGCTCCTTGGCCTGCGCCGGGCAGATGAGGCCGCCGGTGCAGCGCCGCACCACGTCGACGCGGCCGGTCTTCTCGTCGACCTCGCGCACGGCCGAGCTGCCGCAGGCGGGGCAGACCTCGGGCATCTTGTAGGGCTTGGCACCCTTGGGGCGCTTGTCGAGCACGACGCCCATAATCTGCGGGATCACGTCGCCGGCGCGGCGCACGATGACGGTGTCGCCGATGCGGATGTCCTTGCGCGCGATCTCGTCCTCGTTGTGCAGGGTGGCGTTGGACACGACCACGCCGCCCACCGTCACCGGCTCGAGCACGGCGGCGGGCGTGAGGGCGCCGGTGCGGCCGACCTGGATGGCGATATCGAGGAGCCTGGTCATCGCCTCCTGCGGCGGGAACTTGTGGGCGATGGCCCAGCGCGGGGCCCGCGACACGAAGCCGAGCCGCTCCTGCCAGTCGAGCCGGTTCACCTTGTAGACGACGCCGTCGATGTCGTAGCCGAGCGTGGCGCGGTTCTCGGCCATCTCGCGGTGGAAGGCGAGCACCTCGGATTCGCTCTTGCACAGGCGCATCAGCGGGTTGAGCGGCAGACGCCAGCGCTTGAACATCTCGTAGGCCTCCCACTGCGTGTCTGCAGGGGGCGACGGCCGCGACAGGCCCCAGCCGTAGGTGAAGAAGCGGAGCGGCCGGCGGGCGGTGATGGAGGCATCGAGCTGGCGCAGGGAGCCGGCCGCGGCATTGCGCGGGTTGGCGAACACTTTCTGCCCGCTGGCTGCCTGCTCGGCGTTGAGCCTCTCGAAGTCGTCGTGGCGCAGGTAGATCTCGCCGCGCACCTCGATCAGCTCGGGAACGCCCTTGCCCGTGAGCCGGCGCGGCACCTGAGCGATGGTCATGACATTGGCGGTGACGTTCTCGCCCTCGGTGCCGTCGCCGCGGGTGGCGGCCTGCACCAGCCGGCCGTCCTGGTAGGTGAGGGAGATGGAGAGCCCGTCGATCTTGGGCTCGGCCGTCAGCTCGACGGGCTCGTGCGCTCCGAGCCCCAGAAAGCGGCGGATGCGGGCGACGAAGTCGACCACGTCCTCCTCGGCGAAGGCGTTGCCGAGGGAGAGCATCGGCACGGCATGGCGCACCTTGCCGAAGGCGGCCACGGGGGCGGCACCGATGCGCTTCGACGGGCTGTCGGCGCGCACCAGTTGCGGAAACCGCCGCTCGATCGCCTCGTTGCGCTGGCGCAGGGCGTCGTAGTCGGCGTCGGAGATCTCCGGCGCATCCTGCCTGTAGTAGAGCTCGTCGTGGCGGGCGATCTCGCGGGCGAGCCGCTCCAGCTCGGCGGCGGCCTCGCCTTCGCTCAGCTTGTCGACGGGCTTGGGCTTCGCGGGCGCAGTCTTCATGCGCGCGAGACTGCCTCCGCCGGCCGGCGAAATCCAGACAACTTATTGCGGATCCCGGCGCCTCAGCGGCGCACCTCGGATTGCCAGTCGGACGTCTGCGCCAGGCCCATCGGCGGCCGCGACGGCGCGCTCGAGACCGGCACGTCGCTGGGCACGCGCGGCGCAGGCATGTCCTCGGGCGGCGGCATACCCGGCGAAGGCGGCGCCGGCTTGACCTCGGGCTTCTTCTGCGATCCCGGCGCGATGGCCTTGAGGGTGTTGCTGAGCCAGGTGCCCTGGGTGACCTGCGGGCTCAGGCCGCCGGACTTGAGCAGCGCGTATGCGTGGCGGTACCAGTCGGAGTTGGGATAGTTGTGCCCGAGCACGGCGGCGGCGGTCTGTGCCTCGGGCACGATGCCGAGCGCCATGTTCGACTCCACCAGCCGGTAGAGCGCCTCCTCCACCTGCGGCGTCGTCTGGTAGTCGGTGATGACGGTCTTGTAGCGGTTGATGGCAGCGAGGTGATTGCCGCGGTTCTGGTAGTAGCGGCCGACGTTCATCTCGGAGGCGGCGAGCAGGTCCTCGGCCAGCTTGATGCGGTTGACGGCCTGCCGGCCGTAGGGACTGTCGGGATAGCGCTGCACCAGCGTCTTGAGCTCGACGAGCGCCTTGCGCGTGGCGGTCTGGTCGCGGGCGGGATCGCGGATCTCGTCGAAGTGGGCCGAGGCGATGATGTGGTGCGCCAGCGCCGCATCCTTGGTGCCGGGATGAAGCGTGGTGTAGCGCTGGGCGGAGGCGATCGCCTCCGGATACTTGGAGGCCTTGTAGTAGGCGTAGGCCGCCATCACGATCGCGCGCCGCGCTTCCGGCGCATAGGGATGATCGCGGTCGACGTCCTCGAACTTCTTGGCGGCTTCGGTGTAGAGGCCGTTGTTGAGCAGGCCCTCGGCGCGCTCGTACATCTTGGCCGGCGGATCGGGGTTGAGCGCCTTGACCGCATCATTGGAGGAGGAGGCGCAGCCGCAGAGCAGGCCGCCGAGGACGACGCAGGCAATCACGGCGCGCTTGCGGCTCCCTGCCCAGGCGGCGTGCGCGATTGCCGACAATGCCATCCACCTAGTCCCCGTTACTTGCCGTTTCCCGGTTCTCGCGCCGGCGCCCTCGTACTCCCGCGCAAGCCCTACCACAGGAGTCGGGGACCACCAACAGCCGCGCCGTGCTGCCCCTTGGATGAACGGCGCAGGCAAAGCTGATCCGACTTTGTCGCCAAAATAAGGTGGCAGCTGCGACAGTGATCGCGTACCGGCTCGATGTTGCCGGCGCGCCCTACCGTACAAGGCCCGCGTGAAGCCGGCCTCGCCCGGCTCACGTGCGATCGGCGGCGTAGTTGACGGCAGCAGCGCCGACCGAAACGTCGACGGGAAGGGTTTCGCGCACCCAGGGTGCCCGCACCATCGCCCACGCGTCGGTGTCGCTGAGCAGGGCCTGCACGACCCTGGCGTTGAGACGGTGGCCGCCACGCACGGAGCGGTAGGCGCCGAGCACCGGTCCGCCGACGAGCGCCAGATCGCCCACCGCATCCAGCATCTTGTGGCGCACGAATTCCTGCGGATAGCGCAGGCCTTCGGCGTTCATGATGCGGTCGTCGGCGAGGGCGATGGTGTTGTTGAGCGAGGCGCCCAAGGCCAGCCCGGCCTTCCAGAGGCTCTCCACGTCGCGCATGAAGCCGAACGTGCGGGCGCGCGCAACCTCGTTGCGGAACGCGCCGGAGCTCATCTCCAGCGCCAGGCGCTGGCGGCCGATGAGCGGAGTGGGGAAATCGATTTCGACGTCCAGGTAGAAGCCCGAGTGGGGCACGATCTCGCCCCAGCAGTCGCCGTCCTGGACGCGGATCGGCTTCAGCACCTTGATGAATTTGCGCGGCTGCGGCAGCTCGCGGATCCCGACCTCGTCGATGGCCTCGACGAAGGCGGCGGCGCTGCCGTCCATGATCGGCACTTCACGCGAGTCGATCTCGATGTAGCAGTTGTCGATGTTGAGGCCGCGCAGCGCGGCCAGCAGGTGCTCCACGGTGCCGACGGTGACGCCGGTCTCGTCGCCCAGGACGGTGCAGAGCGTGAGGTTCTTCACATGACGGACGTCGGCAGGGATTTCGGCGATGATGCGCCCGCGCTTGCTGACGAGAAATCGGTAGCCGGTGTCCGCCTCAGTCGGGTGGAGCACCATGGAGACCGGTGCGCCGCTGTGTACCCCCGTGCCCGACAGCTCGATCTCGCGACCGATCGTCGTTTGTCGCGATCCGACAAATCGCTTCGACATTGTGCGACGTCCCTCGATCCCCTCATCGGCCCAGACATCCGCGTTAACCACGAACGTTCTGTGCCCCCCGTCGTCTACCTACCCGGCGACCGCCTTTCGTACGCACGAAGCCTTCCCAGATGGCCTTATTGGCTTGATTCGCGCGGGTTGGTGAATCGAACGATAGGTGCAGTGCGGATCGGGGACAAATCACGGTTTCTTACATTGTGTTACCGGTGAGACGCACCGGAATGCTTCTTCACCTCACGCCCTAACGTTTGCCCCTCCCGAAAAACACCGGAAGATCAGCTTGTTCTTCTGTAGCCTTAGTGTCACCTCTATTGCGCGAATGCTTCTGCAACTGGAGGTCGCGCCCGGACTCGCGCTTGTTGCGGCCACCACCCGTGAGGCGTCTCAGGAATCCCGGCTTCGAGGGTGCCGGCTCGGGTTGCCTCTGATACACGAACGGCGGCCGCGAATCGCCTTCGCCGGTCTTGGCCCAGAATTCGCGCTGGGCGTGGGGCGGGAAGTCCTCGACGCCCGGGTGGGGCCGGCCGTTCGGGACGCCGTTGGCATAAGGATCGGCACTGCCCCGCGCGCCGTTCGCGGCTGCACCCCCGTCCGGCGCCGACGCCGGGGGGGAGCCGAGCTGAGGCGGGCCCTCGGTGATGTACACCTCGCCCGGCGCGCGTCGGGGACCGGCGCCGACCGGATCGCGCCCGCCGCCGTTGACGCCCTCGATGGCCTCGCTGAGCCGCAGCCGGTAGTCGGCGGGCGCCGGGGCAGAGGGTGCCGCCGAGCCGCGTGGCGCCCACCCCTCGTTCGCCCCCGGCCGTGGCTGGGCGTGCGAGCGCGCCATCCCCGAGGCGACGATCGATACGCGCACCTTGTCGCCCAGGCTCTCGTCGAAGGTTGCGCCGACAATGATGTTGGCGTCGGGATCGACCTCCTGGCGTACGCGGTTGGCCGCCTCGTCGACCTCCCACAGCGTGAGGTCCCGCCCGCCGGTGATGGACAGGAGCAGGCTCTTGGCCCCCCTCAGCGACGTGTCGTCGAGCAGCGGGTTCACGATCGCCTCCTCGGAGGCGACGATGGCGCGCTGCTCGCCGGAGGCCTCGCCGGTGCCCATCATGGCCGTGCCCATGCCGCCCAGCACCGTCTTGACGTCGGCGAGGTCGAGGTTGATGAGCCCTTCCTTGACGATCAGATCGACGATGCAGGCGATCCCCGAGTAGAGCACCTGGTCGGCCATCACGAACGCCTCGGCGAACGTGGTCCGGTCGGTGGCGATGCGGAAGAGATTCTGATTGGGGATGACGAGCAGGGTGTCGACGTGCTGCCTGAGCTCGGCGATGCCGGCCTCGGCAATGCGCATGCGCCGCGAGCCCTCGAACTGGAAGGGCTTCGTCACCACCGCCACCGTGAGGAGGCCGGCCTCCTTTGCCACCCTCGCCACCACGGAGGCTGCGCCGGTGCCGGTGCCGCCGCCCATGCCGGCGGCGATGAAGAGCATGTGCGCGCCGGTGATCGCCGCGCGGATATCCTCGATCGATTCCTCTGCCGCGGCCTCGCCGATCTCGGGCTTGGAGCCCGCACCCAGGCCCTCGGTGAGGTTGGATCCGAGCTGAATGCGCCGCTCCGTGCCGGATGCGTGCAGAGCCTGCGCGTCGGTGTTGGCGACGATGAACTCGGGGCCCGTGAGGCCGGCCGCGATCATGTTGTTGACGGCGTTACCGCCGGCGCCGCCCACGCCGATGACGACGATGCGTGGTTTCATGGTCCTGCGCCTTTCAGAAGCTCTCGCGAAGCCATTGCCCCATACGCCGCAAGTACCCGCCTGCAACCAGACCGCCACGGCCCCAGCGCGTGCCCGCGGTAGGGTCGAGAGCGACATGCACGAGACCGACCGCGGTCGAGTACTCCGGTCCGGTAAAGCCGGGGACGAGCCCGCCGACCGGCTCGTTCGCCGCCACCCGCACACGGCGCGCGAAATAGTCGGCCGCCAACTCGCCCAGTCCCGTCTGCTGGCTCGCTCCGCCCGTCAGCACCACGCGCCTGGCGTAGGTGGCGACGCTCGCACGCTGGATACGCTCGGCAACCTCGGCGAACAGGCCGAGCATGCGGTCCCGGACGATGGCGCTGACCTGTCCCTTGGTTGTCCGTGCACTCGTACCGGCCTCGCCGTCGCCTCCGGCGTACGCGAACTCCACGCTGTCGTCGCCGGCGTCCCTGGCCAGGGACGCATGATGCCTTTTGATTCGTTCCGCTTCGTAAACGGGCGCCGAGAAAGCCTGCGCGATGTCGCAAGTCGCGTGATTGCCGCCGATCGGCATCACCTCGCAGGCCAGCAGATGGCCCTGGGCGAAGACTGCGAGCGAGGTCGTGCCGGCACCGATGTCGAGGCACAGCACGCCCTGCTGGCGCTCCTCGCCGGTCGTGGCCGCCAGGGCGCTGGCGTAGGGTGCAGGCACAAGGCCGCGCGCGGTGAGGTAGGCGCGCTCGATGACGTGCAGGAGATTGCGCAACGGCGCATCGTCGGCGGTGACCGCATGGATGTCGCAGCCGAGCCGCCGGCCGGCGAGGCCGAGCGGGTCGCCGATGCCGCCGGTGTCGTCGAGCCGGTAGGAGATGCAATTCATGTGCAGCAGGCAGCGGCCGCCGCGCCCGGCGTGCTCGCGTCCCGCAGCCATCAGGCGCTCGATCTCTGCCGCTGCAACCACTCGGCCCTCGACCAGAGTATCGGCGGTGAACGTCGCCGACTTGAGCCGGCCACAGGCCACCGCCACCACCACCTCGTCCACCGACACGCCGGCGGCCCGCTCGGCCTCGTCGACCGCCTGCCGCACCGACTGCTCCGCCTCGCGCAACTCGAACACGGTGCCGCCCTTGACGCCGTGTGACGGGCACACGCCGGCGCCCAGCACGCGGACCGCGACCTCGCCCAGACTGAGGGTCGGTCGCGACTGCGGCACGGCGACGATCAGGCATACGGTCTTGGCCGTGCCCACGTCGAGAAGGCCGACGATGTCATCGGCCTGTCGGCCTGCTGCGAGCCTGGAACGCACGCTCGACTCCGATGCCTACCCGAAAACCCACCCGCTCAGGTGCCGCCGGTCACGACCGGCCGCGGCGGCGCGCCGTCCGGCTCGCGTTGCGGCAGACGTACCAGCGGCCGCTCGGCAACTCTGAGATCGATCTCGCCGTCCCACCGCCCCTGCGCGGCCGCAATGCGAAGCGCGTGCGACAGGGCCTCGGCCTCGGCCGTCGCCGGCAGCAGAATCTTGCCGCCGCCGGCCAGATGCAGGGTCCACCGCCGCCTGCCGACGCGCTCGGCCATCTCGACCCGGCTGCTCAGGGCGGGCTCGCGCGCCAGCAGCTCGAACAGGCGGCGCGCCTCGGTGGCGGCGCCTTCGCCGGCCACACGCGGCAGCGGCTGGGCGTCCCCGCCCTTGGGCGCCGCGCCGAGGGCCCGGCCGGTCTTGTCGATCAGGAACTCGCTCGAGCCCAGCCGCCAGACGGCATAGGGCGTGCGCTCGACGATGCGCACGTCGACCCGGTCCGGCACCACGCGCTCCACGCTCGCCCGCTCGACCCAGGGCAGCTTCTCGATGCGGTCCTGGGCGGCAAGCGTGTCGAAGCCGAGCAGGGTGGGCGCCGAGGCCAGACCGACGGCGTCGAACACGTCGGAATCAAGCGTGTGGCGATGGCCCGTCACCGATACCTGGGACAGGCCGAGGCCGGCCAGCTCGAGGAGCCGCTCGATCTCGGCCAGCGCCGGCGCCGGCGAGTCCACCTGGCGCGCCAGGCCGGCGAACGCCGCCACCGCCAGCACGCCGGCGGCCGCCATGACGAGGCGCGGAAACGGGCCCTTGAGCCTGTGGCGCGCACGGCGGCGGGCGGAGCGGGGGAGGCGCGGGCGGAGGTTGCGTGGCTGGGTGGGCCGGCTCGTTGCATTCAGGGGCTGGCCGGGCGCTGGCGATCGGCTCGCCCGCCTCATCCGTGACGACCAGGTCCCTACCTGTTGCAACTGGCCTCCTCGACCATCCAGCTCACGAGCTCGGCAAAGGTCAGTCCTGCATGTGCCGCCAGCTCGGGAACGAGCGAAGTCCGCGTCATGCCGGGCTGCGTGTTCACTTCCAGGCAGACCAGCTCGTCCCTGCCGCCCTCGGTGTCGTCGTAGCGGAAGTCCGCCCGTGAAACGCCGCGGCAACCCAATGCTTTATGGGCCGTCAACGTTAACTTCTGCACCAATTCGTAAACTTTCGGTTTAAGCGGCGCCGGCACGAGGTGGGTGGAGCCGCCTTCGACGTACTTGGCCTCGTAGTTGTAGAAGCGCAGCGTCTCGGCTGGGACGATCTCGGTCACACCCAGCACGCGGTCGCCCATCACCGCACAGGTGAGCTCGCGCCCCGGCACGTAGCGCTCGGCCAGCAGCTCGTCCCCGAAGGCCCAGCCCGGATCGTTGAGCTCCTGCGGCGGATGCGTGTGATCCTCGCGCACGATGTGGACGCCGACGCTCGAGCCTTCGCACACCGGCTTGAGGACATAGGGCCTCGGCAGGACGTGCTCCCTGGCGGCATCGGCGCGACGCACCACCCGGCCCTCGGCGACGGGCACGCCGGCGGCGCTCATCACCGCCTTGGCCCGCTCCTTGTGCATGGCGAGCGCCGAGGCCAGCACGCCGGAGTGGGTGTAGGGGATGCCCATCAGCTCCAGCAGCCCCTGCACGCAGCCGTCCTCGCCCCAGCGGCCGTGCAGCGCGTTGAAGCACACCTCCGGCTTCACCTCGGCGAGACGGGCGGCGAGGTCGCGGCCGGCATCGATGCAGGTCACCTTGTAGCCGGCACTCTCGAGCGCCGCCGCGCAGGCGGCACCCGAGTCGAGGCTCACCTTGCGCTCGGCCGACAGGCCACCCAGGAGGACGGCGACGTGCTTGAACCTGCGCGCGCCCGACGATGCGCTCATCGTGCCAACACCTCTACGAGCTCTTCACCCGTCGCATGGCCGGCCGCAGGCACGCCGAGGCGGATGATCTCCCACTGCAGGGTCACGCCGCTCGTCTCGCGCACGCGCGCGCGCACGGTCTCCCCCAGCCGCTCGACGTCCTCGGACGTGGCGTTGCGGTCGTTGATGAGGAAGTTGCAGTGCATCTCCGACACCTTGGCGCCGCCGACGCGAAGGCCGCGGCAGCCGGCCTGGTCGATCAGCTTCCAGGCGCTCGAGCCCGGCGGGTTCTTGAAGGTCGAGCCGCCGGTGCGCTCGCGGATGGGCTGGTTGGCCTCGCGATACTGCGCCACCTCCTCCATCTCTCTCAGGATGCCGGCCGGCTCGCCGGCCGCGCCCTGGAACAGCGCCTCGGTGAAGATCCAGTCGGCCGGCACGCCGCTGTGCCGGTAGCTCATCTGCATCGCCGCGAGCGGCAGCACGTGGATGTTGCCCTGCCGGTCGACGGCACGCGCCTCGATCAACGCATCCTTGGTCTCACGCCCGTGCGCCCCGGCATTCATGCGCAGCGCGCCGCCGATCGAGCCCGGCACCCCGCGGTAGAAGGAGAGGCCGGAGATGCCGGCGTCCGCCGCGGCACGGGCGAGCTTGGCGTCGGGCACGGCGGCACCGGCCCGCAGCCGGTGCCCAGGCTCCACCGTCACTCGGGCGAACCCGCGCCCCAGGCGCACGACCACTCCGGGCACGCCGCCGTCGCGCACCAGCAGGTTGGAGCCGAGCCCGATCGCCACCAGCGGCACGTCCGGCGGAAGGCGGGCGAGGAAGTAGGCGAGGTCGGCCTCGTCCGCCGGCGTGAACAGCACCTGCGCCGGCCCGCCGACGCGGAACCAGGTGATGTCGGCGAGCGAAGCATTGGCGATCATGCGCCCGCGCAGCGCCGGCATCCGCGACGCGAGGTCGCGCGAAATGTCGGCAAAGCTCATGCCGCTCCCCCCGCGCGCATGGGCTCGCCGGCGAGCCAGCCGGGCAGCGCGTGTGCCCAGTCCGTGCTGTTGCCCGCGCCCAGGCAGACGACGAGGTCGCCGGAGACCGCAAAGCTCTTCAGGGCGGCGGGGATGTCGCGCTCGCTCGCCACCGTCATGACGGCGCCGTGGCCGCCGGCACGAATGGCCTCGGCGAGCGCGTTGTGGTCGATGCCCTCGATCGGCGCCTCGCCGGCCGAGTAGAGCGGCGCGACGATGACGCTGTCGGCATCCTTGAAGCAGGCGGCGAACTCCTGGAACAGGTCGCGCACGCGCGTGTAGCGGTGCGGCTCGACCACGGCGATGACGCGGCCGCGCGCGCCCGCCCGCGCCGCCTTCAGCACTGCGGCGATCTCCACCGGGTGGTGGCCGTAGTCGTCGTAGACGGCGATGCCGTTCCACGTGCCGGTGAGCTGGAAGCGCCGCTTCACGCCGGAGAACGAGGCCAGGGCCTCGCGGATCACCTCGTCGCGGATGCCCGCCTCGCTCGCCACGGCGATGGCGGCGAGCGCGTTGAGCGCGTTGTGCTGGCCGAGCAGCGGCACGCTCCAGCCGCGCAGTGCACGCGCCCCGCCGCCGACGCGGGCGCCGAGGTCGGCATCGAAGACGGTGCGGCCGCCGTCCACCCGCGTCGACTTGAGCACGAGGTCGGCCTCCGCGGAGGTGCCGTAGGTGAGCAGGCGGCGGCCATCACGGCGCAGCTCGAGGCGCTCGACCATCTCGGCCACCACCGGATGGTCGATGCAGGTGACGGCAAGGCCGTAGAACGGAATGTTGCGGTAGAAGGTCTCGAACTCGCGGTGCATGCTCTCGACCGTCCTGAAGTAGTCGAGGTGCTCCGGATCGATGTTGGTGACGACGCCGATCTGCGTCGGCATCTTGACGAAGGTGCCGTCCGACTCGTCGGCCTCCACCACCATCCACTTGCCGGCTCCGAGCCGCGCATTGGAGCCCCACTCGTTGATGATGCCCCCGGTGATGACGGTCGGATCGAGGCCGCCGACGTTGAAGGTGTGGGCGATGAGCGAGGTGGTGGTGGTCTTGCCGTGCGTGCCGGTGACGGACACGGTGGCGTAGAGCCGCATCAGCTCGGCCAGCATCTCGGCGCGGCGGATGATGGGAAGCCCGCGCTTGCGCGCCGCCTCCAGCTCGGGGTTGCCGCGCTTGACGGCCGTGGAGATGACGACGTAGCGCGCGCCCACCAGGTTGATCGGGTCGTGGCCGACGAACACGCGGATGCCCTTGGCGCGCAGCCGCTTGACGTTGGCGGAGGCCTTCTGGTCGCTGCCCTGGACCGTGTAGCCCTTGGCATGCAGGATCTCGGCGATCGCGCTCATGCCGATGCCGCCGATTCCGAGGATGTGGACGGGCCCCAGCTCTTCGGGCATTTGCATTTCTAGCAGTCCCCTCGCTGCCCGCCGGCCCCCGCGCGCACCCCCTGCCGAAGCCTTACGCGGTTTTCCCACCTCTGCCTACCAGCTCCTCGACCAGGTCGGCCAGGCGCACCACTGCGTCCGGCCGCCCCTGGCGCTTTGCCGCTGCCGCCGCCTGCGCGAGCGCTTCCGGCGAGCCGAACAGGCGGCCAACGGCACTGGCCAGCCGCTCGGGCGTCAGGTCCTTCTGCTCAATGCACCAAGCCCCGCCCGATTCGGCAAGTCGCCGCGCATTCTGCAGCTGGTCGCTGTCGATCGCATGCGGCAGCGGCACGAGGATGGCAGGCCGGCCCATGACCGTGAGCTCTGCCACGGTCGAGGCCCCGGCGCGGGCGATGACGAGGTGGGCCCGCGCCATCTCCTCGGGCAGGTTGGCGAAAAAGGTGGCGAGGTGGGCGCGGATGCCGGCCTCCCGGTAGGCCGCCTCGACGCGGGCCAGGTCCTCCTCCCGGCATTGCTGCACCACGAACAGGCTGGGCCGCACCTCGGGCGGAAGCAGCGCCAGGGCAGGCGGCATCACGTCGGAGAAGAAGCGCGCCCCCTGGCTGCCGCCGAACACCAGCAGCGAGTAGGGTCCCCCCGCCGCGGGCGCCTGGTAGGCCTGCTCCGACCACTCGATCACCTCATCGCGCACGGGGTTGCCGGTCAGGCGCGCATTCGCCCGCGCCCTGGCGTCGAGATGGAGCGTCGGCTCGAAGGACGTGGCGACGGTCCGGACGCGCGGCGCCAGCATGCGGTTGGCGCGCCCCAGCACCGCGTTCTGCTCGTGCAGCGCCGTCGGGATGCGCCGCAGCATGGCCGCCACCAGCGGCGGAAAGGAGGGATAGCCGCCGAAGCCCACCAGCGCTCCCGGCCGCACCTGGCCCAGCAGCCTGAATGCGGCGGCGATGCCGCGCAGCAGCATCCAGACGGTGCCGGCAACGGCAAGCGGCGAGCGGCGCGAGAGGGTGGCAGAGGGCACGCGGTAGACGGCGCGGGCGGGGAAGTCGGCCCCGTAGCGGTCGCCGCGCGTGTCGGTGACGAGGTCCACCACGATGCCGCGCCGCCGCAGCTCCTGCGCCAGGGCGAGCGCGGGGAAGAGATGTCCGCCCGTGCCGCCGGCGGCAAGCATGACCGATCGCGCGCTCAACGTTGGCCTTCCACCGTGCTCATCACGTCGCCGGCCTGGACGCGAATTGGGGCGTCTTGACGCGCTCAGGATCGGGGCGGCGCCGAGTGACGGCCAACAGCATGCCGGTTGTCAATGCCACTGCAAGCATGGACGAGCCGCCGCTGGAGACGAAGGGCAGCGTCATGCCCTTGGCCGGTACCAGCCCGACGGTGACGGCCATGTTGATGACAGCCTGCAGCGTGAACAGCAGCACCAGCCCGGCAGCCGACAGGGCCGCGAAGTCGTTCGATCGGCCGAGGTGGCGCGAGAAGACGCGCACCGCCACCAGCGCGAACAGGCCGACGACGACGAGGCAGGCCAGCACGCCGTACTCCTCGGCGATCACGGCGAAGATGAAGTCGGTGTGGGCATCCGGCAGCACCGTCTTGATGGTGCCCTCGCCCGGCCCCTTGCCGAGGAAGCCGCCCTCGATGAAGGACTGCAGCGCCCGGTCGGCCTGGAAGGTGTCACCCCCGGACGGGTGCAGGAAGCGGTCGATGCGCGTGTGCACATAGCCGAGGGTCAGGTAGGCGGCGGCGCCGCCGGCGGCGATGGCCGCCACCACGATCAGAAACCAGCGTATGGGCCGCCCGGCCAGCAGGAGCAGCGTGCCCCATACCAGGCTGACGAGCAGGGTCTGGCCGACGTCGGGCTCGAGCACCAGCAGCAGCACGAGTGCCAGATAGAGCGCCGCCGCCAGCGGGATCGCCGGCATGTCGGGGCGCCTGGCGCTCTCCGACAGCAGCCAGGCGGAGAGCACCACGAAGGCCGGCTTGGCGAACTCGGAGGGCTGCAGCGAGTAGCCGCCCACGTGCAGCCAGCGGCGCGCGCCGTTGATCTCGGCGCCGACGACGAGCACCAGCGCCATCAGCGCCAGGGCAACGGCGAGAACGACGAGCGACAACCGCCGCACCGCCGGCGGCGACAGCAGCGAGGCGGCCACGACGATGACCATGCTTGCCAGCGCGAAAGCCGCGTGACGCTCGACGAAGTAGAAGGTGGGCAGCCCGCGCTTGAGGGCGATGGCCGGGCTCGCCGCCAGCGACAGCACGAGCCCGGCGCCGATGATGACCAGGATGGCCGCCAGCAGCGCCCGGTCGACCGTGAACCACCAGTCGACCAGCACGCTCCGCTCCGCCCGCGACAGCCTCATGACGTCCCCTTCGCCGCTAGTGGGGAGCAGGGACGTTGTCTCCGCCTCTCCCTGCATCGAAGGCAGCGCCTTCGATGCGCACGAGGGGGGAGGGCGGTGCGTCCGCGGGTTAGGTCGGCCAACTCCAACAGCCCCCCGCAAACCACGGCCGACCTAAGCCGCTGGACGCATCGGGTGGGGGTGAAGGACAGCGCACACGGCACGGCTACCCCCACCAGGAACGCCATCGGACTTGGATCGCCGGTCGCGTGCGATGCGCTGCTGGCGATGGGCGATCCAAGTCCGTGGCGTTCCAGCATCCCCCCTCCAGAGGGAGAAAGCGTCGAACGAGGAGCGAAAACTGTCGTGCGCCTCATCGCCCGCCTCCGCGCAGCACGATGCCGGGCAGGGCCGCGACCAGCTCGCGGAAGCGGGCGCCGCGCACCTCGAAGTTGCGGAACTGGTCGTAGGAGGCGCAGGCGGGCGAGAGCAGCACCACGGGCTCGGCCGCAGCGCTCGCCGCCGCGTCGCGCGCCGCCGCCACCACGGCCCGGTCGAGCGTGCCGCAGCGCTCGAAGGCAACCCGATCGCCCAGTGTGGCCGCGAACGCCTCGGTCGCCTCGCCGATCAGGTAGGCCTTGGCGATCTTGGCGAAATGCTCCGAGAGCGTGGTGATGCCGCCCTCCTTGGGCTTGCCGCCGAGGATCCAGAACACGTCGCCGGGGAACGCGGCGAGCGCGGTGGCGGTGCTGTCGGCGTTGGTGGCCTTGCTGTCGTTGATGAAGAGCGTGCGCGCGCGCCGGCCGATCTCCTCGAGCCGATGCGGCAGGCCGGGGAAGGTGCGCAGGGCGCCCGCCACGTCCGCCGACGCCACACCGAGGGCCATCGCCGCCGCGCTCGCCGCCAGTGCGTTCTGGGCGTTGTGGCGGCCGCGCAGCGAGCCGATGCCGGCAAGGTCGGCGAAGGCACCGAGCGGCCCGGTCCAGGGCGCGCGGGACACGAGCTCGCTCTCCACCGCGTACCAGCCGTGCGAGACCCGCGAGCGGGCCGACACGAGGTCCACCCAGCTCCGGCTCGCCAGCCGCAGGCGGTCGGCGATGTCGCGGCACCAGTCGTCGTCCACGCCGACGATCGGCCGGCCGGCGCGCGCCACCAGCCGAGCCTTGAGGGCGGCGTAGTTCTGCATGGTCCCATGCCGGTCGAGGTGATCGGGCGAGATGTTGAGCAGCACGCCGACGCTGGGCGCGAGCGAGGGCGTGAGCTCGATCTGGAACGACGACATTTCGATCACGTGCACGCGCGACGGCGCCGGCGGTGCGAGGTCCAGGATGGCGGTGCCGATGTTGCCGCCGAGCTGAACGTCCCGACCGGCACCGGCGAGAAGGTGGGCGATCAGAGCCGTCGTCGTCGACTTGCCGTTGGTGCCGGTGACGGCGACGAAGGGCGCCTCGGGGCACAGCTTCGCCCGCTCGCGGCAGAAGAGATCGATGTCGCCGATGACCTCGACACCCGCCTTCCTGGCCATTGTCACGGTCCAATGCGGCTCGGGGTGGGTGAGGGGCACGCCCGGCGCCAGCACGAGGGCGGCAAACCGGCTCCAATCGGCGCCGTGCAGGTCCGCGACGGCAAACCCGGCCGCGGCGGCAGCCTTGCGGCTTTCGGCGCTGTCGTCGTCGGCGACGACGGCGGCGCCGCCGGCGGCGAGCGCCCGGCAGGTGGCGAGCCCCGATCGCCCGAGGCCGAACACGGCGACGGTGCGGCCGGCGAAAGTGGTGATCGGCGTCATGGCGCCAGTCTAGCCCGAGTCGGTGGCAGCCGCTTGCCCTGGATGTGGCGCGCGGGCGGTTTCTCTTTTGGACTCATGTGGGTAGCGGCGATCCCCCGATTGCGGGACCCAAGCAGCGACCATGCTTCCCCGACGGGGCTGAACGCGAGCGGGCGCCGCGCGCGCGAGGCTACGAGGCTTGCGTCACGGCCGACGCGGCCGGTGCGCCGGGTGCAGCGGAGCTCGCCGGGGCGCTGGCGTTGGCAGTGGTGAGCCTCGACAGCAGCTCCTGGCACAGGGAGCGGATGGCAACGCTCGACTCGCCCGGATACTTGGCCACGTAGGAGCGTTCCACCGTGCTCAGGTGCGCCGCGTGCTGCAGGGCGCTGGTGCGCGGCACGGTCTGGGTGAACAGCCGGTTGTCGGCGTTCTCGGCGAGCCAGCGCTGATAATCGGACTCCACCGACGAGTTCATGTCCCGCATGTTGATGACGACGCCGAGGTTCTCGGCAAAGCCCATCTCCGGGTTGAGGCTCTTGAAGCGGCGGAACACCTCGAGCCCGCAGGTCGAGACATAGTCGGGCTTGGTTGGAGAGAGGTGGAAGTCGGCCTCCCGCAGCCACGACTCGGTCAGCACCGACAGTCCCGGCGGGCAGTCGATGAAGATCACGTCGAACACGCCGCGGACGTGATTGAGCAGGGCGCCGATGCTGGTGCGCAGCCTGGCATGCAGGCTCTCCTTGGAGACCTCGCGCTCGAACAGCGTGAGCTGCATGTCGCTGGGGATCAGGTAGACGGTGCGCGCCTCGTCCACGTCGGAGACGCCGCCGACCACGAAGCGCGGCCAGTCCACCGCCTGATTGTTGAGCACGCTCGCCACCAGCAGGTCGACGATGGTGAGTCCGTCGGACTGCAGCCGGTGCAGGTTGGCGGCCGACAGCAGCATGGCGCTGACGCTGGCCTGCGAGTCGGAATCGATGATCAGCACGTTCTTGCGGAACACGGCCGACAGCGTCTCGGCGACGGCGAGCACGAGCGTGGACTTGCCCACCCCGCCCTTGGTGTTCATGACGGCTATCGTGTTGCGCATGCCCCCGACTTATCCATCCGTGTGCCGACCTAGCCCGTGCACCGTCGCGCGCACGGCTGGTGTGGCGGGCAAATGTGGCAGACTCCGGATGCGCCCTTCAAGATGTCCGGCGGCCGCGCTCCGCAATCCGTCACAGGCCCTTCATCCGGCGCGCTGGCGGCGGCGCCGCGCCGACGCGGGTGTCCCGTGTGCTGCCGGTGCAGGTGCCGCAGGTCGACCGGCCTCGCCGGCAGCATCGTCCGCGACCCGCTCGCGCACCATGTAGTGGTACTCCCGGTTGGGGCGGATGTCGGCCGCGGCCGCCAGCCGGTTCGACATGTTGTAGAAGGCGGCCACGGCGGCGATGTCCCAGATGTCGCGGTCGGTGAAGCCGGCACGGCGCAGTGCCTGCCTGTCCTCTTCGTCGATCTTGTCGGGCGCCTCGGTGAGCCTGGTTGCGAACTCCAGCATCGCCTTCTGCCTGGGGGGCAGGTCGGCGGCGCGGAAGTTCTGGGCGATCAGCTCCCCCATCTCCGGGTCTTTGGCGCGCTGGCGCACGGCGGCGCCGTGCGAGGTGAGGCAATAGTGGCAGTGGTTGATGGAGCTGACCGCCACCGCGATCATCTCGCGCTCGAGCTTGGAGAGGCCGCTGTCGCCCAGCATCAGGTCGTCGGCCATGGCGATGAAGGCCCTGAGCTTGGCGTTGTCGAAGGCGTAGGCCCTGAGCACGTTGGGAATGAAGCCGAGCTTCTCCTGGCACTTGGCGAAGTAGGCCCGCATCTCGCCGTCGAGATCGTCGGGCGGCCCCGGGTCGAGCGCCATCACCTTGTCTCTGCTCGCCATGGGCGAAGCCTCCGTCGGCTGGGTCGCGCCTTGTTCAAGGGCCGAATATGCCGATTGTCAATCCCGGCGGGCAGGTCCAAAACCTTGGCCGCAACGCTCGCGACGGGAGAATGCGCGATGGCGCTCGAGGCCGAGGCAACGGCGTTGGGAGTGGTCCGGAAGGTGGAGCGCGCGCTGGGCAAGGGCTCGCCCGCCGCCCTGCTGGCGCCGCTGCTCTACGGCAAGGGGCGTCTCGAGGAGCTCGACGGCCTGCCCGCCGAGTGGCTCGCCGCCAATGCCCGCGAGGCGGCCCTGTTCATCGCCGACCGGCCCAAGGGGCGGCACAAGGTCCGCATCCGGCGGCTGCCGGCGTCGGCCGGCGGGGCGATGCCCGAAGGCTCGGTGCTCGAGGTCGCCAACGACGACATGCCGTTCCTGGTCGACTCGGTGCTGGGCGAGCTCCAGACGCGCGGCCTCGCCGTGCGCCTGCTCTTCCATCCGATCTTCAAGACCGAGCGCGACCCGGCCGGGCAGCTCGTGACGATCACCGGCCCCGGCGACCGCAACTGGAGCGACGGGCGCCAGGAGAGCTACATCGCCATCCATCTGCGGGCTCTGTCCGAGGCCGAGGCGCGCGACCTCGTCTCGGCCGTGTCGGCCATCATGGGCGAGGTGCGCGCCGTGGTCGCCGACTGGGGGGCGATGCGCCGGCGCCTGCACGAGGCAGTGGCCGAGCTGGAAGCGACCGCGTCCTGCATGCCCGCCGAGCTCGTCGCGGAGTCGGCCGCCTTCCTGCGCTGGCTCGACGAGGACAACTTCACTTTCCTGGGCTCCCGCCGGTTCGAGCTCGTGGGCGAGGCCGAGGCCAGCAACCTCGTCGCCGCGGACCGGAAGGGCCTGGGCGTGCTGCGCGACCCGGGCGTGCAGGTGCTGCGCCGCGGCACCGAGCTGGTGGCGATGACGCCCGAGGTGCGCCGCTTCTTCATGGAGCCGGCCCCGCTCATCATCACCAAGGCCAACGTGGTGAGCCGCGTCCACCGGCGCACGCACATGGACTACATCGGCGTCAAGACCTACCGCAGCGACGGCACGCCCGGCGGCGAGATACGCTTCGTCGGCCTCTTCACCTCGCAGGCCTACGTGAGCTCGCCGCGGCAGATCCCGCTGTTGCGCCACAAGGTGGCGACGGTGGTGGCACAGTCCGGCTATCCGCCCGCCAGCCACGCCGGCAAGGCGCTGCAGAACATCCTCGACCATTTTCCCCGCGACGAGCTGTTCCAGATCGATGCCGCCGAGCTCAGCCGGTGGGTGGAGGGAATCCGCGACCTCGAGACCCGCCCGCGGGTGCGCGCCTTTGCCCGCATCGACCGCTTCGACCGCTTCGTCTCGGTGCTCGTCTATGCCCCGCGCGACCGCTACAACACGCGCGTGCGCGAGCGCGTGGGCGAGCTGCTGGCGCGCACCTACAGCGGCCGCATCGTCGCCTTCTATCCCTATTTCCCCGAAGGCCCGCTGGTGCGCGTGCAGTTCATCGTCGGTCGCTACGAGGGGCCGACGCCGCAGGCCGACATCACCGAAGTCGAGGCGCGCATCGCCGAGATCGTGCGCACCTGGGAGGATCGGCTGGGCGATGCCATTGCCGCCATGGGCGAGCGCGCCGACGAGCTGCACGCCAAGTATCGCAACGCCTTCTCCGCCGGCTACGCCGAGACCTTCGACCCCGAGCGCGCGCTCGAGGACATCAAGCGCATCGAGCGACTGTCGCCGGACCAGCCGGTGGTCATCGACTTCCATCGCGCGCCGGACGGGCCGGCGAGCCGCGTCCATGCGGCGGTCTACTCGCTGGGCGCGCCGATCACGCTGTCGGAGCGCGTGCCGGTGCTGGAGAACCTGGGCTTCGCCTCGGTCGACGAGCGCTCCTATCACATCAAGCCGCGCTATGCCGACGGCGAGCGCGACGTCGCCCTGCACGACATGGTGCTGGAGACGCTGGACGGCACCCCGATCGATCTCGATCGCCACGACAAGCGGCTCGAGGCCTGCTTCGTGGCCGTGCTGCGCGGCGATGCCGACAACGACGGCTTCAACCGGCTGGTCGTGTCGGCGGGCGCCGACTGGCGCGAGGCGGCGGTGCTGAGGGCCTATGGCGCCTACCTGCGGCAGCTGGGCTCGCCGTTCGGCCTGCGCTACCTGGCCGAGACGCTCAACCGCAATGCCGGGCTCGCCCGCGACCTCATGGAGCTGTTCCACCTGCGCTTCGCTCCGCAGCCCGGTCTCGACCTCGACCAGCGCCGCGCGCGCGCCACACCCATCCGGCAGCGCATCGAAGGCGCGCTGGCGGCCGTTCCGAGCCTGGACGAGGACCGCATCCTGCGCCAGTTCGTCAACCTCGTCGACGCCACGGTGCGCACCAACTTCTACCAGCCGCCCGCGGCCGGCTCCGGCCGGGCGACCCTCGCCTTCAAGCTCGACAGCAAGGCGGTGGAGGCGGCGCCCCAGCCGCGGCCGTTCCGCGAGATCTGGGTCTATTCCCCGCGCGTCGAGGGCGTCCATCTGCGCTTTGCGCCGATTGCCCGCGGCGGCATCCGCTGGTCGGACCGGGCGCAGGACTTCCGCACCGAGGTGCTGGGGCTCGTGCGCGCGCAGCTCGTCAAGAACGCGGTGATCGTGCCGTCGGGGGCCAAGGGCGGCTTCCTGCCCAAGCAGCTGCCGCGCACCGGTACCCGCGAGGAAATCCAGAAGGAGGGCATCGCCGCCTACCGCATCTTCATCTCCGCCCTGCTCGACATCACCGACAACATCAAGGCCGGCAGGATCGTGCCGCCGGCCCACGTCGTGCGCCACGACGGCGACGACGCCTACCTGGTGGTCGCCGCCGACAAGGGTACGGCCACCTTCTCCGACATCGCCAACGAAATTTCCGCCGCCCACGACTTCTGGCTCGGCGACGCCTTCGCCTCCGGCGGCTCGGCCGGCTACGACCACAAGGGCATGGCGATCACCGCGCGCGGCGCCTGGGAGTGCGTCAAGCGCCACTTCCGCGAGATGGACATCGACATCCAGAGACAGCCGTTCCGGGTGGTGGGCGTGGGCGACATGTCGGGCGACGTGTTCGGCAACGGCATGCTGCTGTCCGAGCACATCCGGCTCATCGCCGCCTTCGACCACCGCGACATCTTCATCGATCCCGAGCCGGGCCCGGATGCCTTCGCCGAGCGCAAACGGCTGTTCGGCCTGCCCCGCTCGAGCTGGCAGGACTACGACAAGGCCAAGATCTCGAAGGGCGGCGGCGTGTTCTCGCGCGCAGCCAAGGCCATCGCCGTGAGCGAGGAGATGCGGCGCCTTTTCGGCCTCGAGGGGCCGAGCGTCGCGCCCAACGACCTGATCCGCGCCGTGCTGCAGGCCAAGGTCGACCTCTTGTGGTTCGGCGGCATCGGCACGTATGTGCGCGCCTCGTCCGAAAGCGACGCCGAGGTCGGCGACCGCGCCAACGACGCCCTGCGCGTGAGCGCTGCGCAGGTCAACGCGCGCGTGGTCGGCGAGGGCGCCAATCTCGGCGTGACGCAGCGCGGCCGCATCGAGCTCGCCGCGCGCGGGGTGCGCCTCAACACCGACTTCATCGACAACTCGGCGGGCGTCAACACCTCCGACCAGGAGGTCAACATCAAGATCGCGCTGGCGCCGGCGGTGCGCGCGGGCAGGCTCGCGCCCGCCGCGCGCAACAAGCTGCTGGCCGAGATGACCGAGGACGTGTCGGCGGCCTCTCTGCGCAACAACTACGAGCAGTCGCTGTCCTTGAGCCTCGCCGAGCGGGCGAGCGCGCGCGAGCTCGCCGACTACTCCCTGCTGATGCGCGCCCTCGAGGCGCGCGGCCACTTCGACCGCAAGCTCGAGGCGCTGCCCTCCGACATGGAGATGCAGGAGCGCGCGCGCACGGGCCGCGGTCTCACGCGGCCCGAGCTCGCCGTGCTCATGAGCTTCGCCAAGATCGCGCTCCAGCACGACCTGCTCGAGAGCCGGGTGCCCGATGCACCGCAAGTCGAGCCGTGGCTCGCCCGCTACTTCCCTGCGGCCCTGCGCGAGCGCTTCGCCGACGGCATCGCCCGCCACAGCCTCAGGCGCGAGATCATCGCGCTGGGCCTCACCAATGCCATCGTCAATCGGGGCGGGCCGGCAATGGCGGTGCGGCTGGCGGAGGAAACGGCCCGCTCTACCGCCGATGTCGCCTACGCCTACCTCGCCGCGCGCGAGGTGTTCGCTCTGCCGGCGCTGTGGCAGAGGATCGATGCGCTCGACGGCCGCATCGAGGGGGCCGTCCAGCTCGGCCTCTATGCGGCCACGCGCGAGCTGCTGAGCGGCCAGGCGCTCTGGCTCCTGCGCAACGGCAAGGCATCCACCGATCTCGCCGGCACCATCAGCCGCTATCGCACCGGCATGGCCGAGCTCGGCTCCGCCCTGCCCGGCGTGCTGCCCGAGCGCCGGCGGGCAGGGCTCGACGGCGAGGCCCGGCGCCTCGCTGCCGCAGGCGTGCCGTCCGATCTCGCCGCGGACGTAGCGGCCCTCGACGTGCTGGCGCTCGCCCCACCCATCACCGAGATCGCCGCCGAGACCGGCAACCCGGTCGCGGCCGCAGCCCGCGCCTACCTCGCCGTCGGCGAGCACCTGGGCATTTCCGAGCTGGCGGCCCGGGCCGCGTCGCTGGTCACGCCCGACTACTACGACCGCGTTGCCGTCGCCCAGGCGCTGGCGCAGATGTCGGCGGCCCAGGCCACCTTCGCGCGCGACGTGCTGCGCTCGGGCAATGGCGATGCGCCGCAGGCATGGGCCGAGCAGCAAGGGGCGCAGCTCGCCCGCATCAGGAGCATGCTGGCGGCCATCGCCGGCGATCAGGTGCTGACGGTGTCGCGGCTGCTGGTGGCGGCCGGCCAGCTCGGCGACCTCGCCGAGGCTAGTGCGGCCGCTCCCCCAGCATCAGCCAGGCGCGCCCGAGCAGCGGCTCCTCGACGATCCGCTGCCAGCGGAACCCCGCCCGCTCGAAAGCCCGCACGCCGGCCTCGTCCCTGATGGAGACCAGCCCGGCACAGGCCACTGCCAGCGTCGTGGCGAACACCTCCTCGGCCATCAGCGCGAGGGCCGTGCCCATCGTCGCGGGCGTGGCGTCGGCCGGCGAAGCAAGGAGCGCGCTCAGCTGCCACGTGCCGGGCACGAGCTCGGCT
The DNA here is from genome assembly GCA_035652635.1 of Hyphomicrobiaceae bacterium. Classification (GTDB taxonomy): domain Bacteria; phylum Pseudomonadota; class Alphaproteobacteria; order Rhizobiales; family Hyphomicrobiaceae; genus AWTP1-13. The sequence goes on from DASRDL010000420.1 coordinate 26,252, forward strand.
GGCGGCTCGCCGCCGAGCAGGCCCACATCCAGGGCGTGCAGGTAGCCGATGGGGATCCCGTCGCGCTCGATGATGCGGCAGAGCGCAGCCGTGCTGCCCATGGCCAGATTGATCTCGGCCTCGGCGGCGGCGGCGTTGCCCCACTGCGCCGCCGCATGCGGCTGGCCGAGCCAGCGGCGGATGCGGAAGCGGTCCTCCTCCGCCGCGCGACGCAGGCGCAATACCGGCTGACTGTTGGGCTCCGCCACGGATGCCTCCCGCTCCCTGATCAGCCGTGTTCCGTAGCTCGCTCCCGCGACCGCCTACTATGGCTTGTACACAACTGGGCACAGCAGAACAGCCTCCAAGGAGCCGACAGTCTCGCGGCGGTGCAGCGAACGGGACGAACCCGCTCACGCGGGAGTGCGCTGTGCGACAGCCGGCTGCGCGGGGAGCCAGAGCCGAGAGGGTGGTGGCGCAATGAGAGAGCAGTGAGAAGAGCGGTGTTGAGCCCATTCCCGAGGATCGGGGTGTTCCATGCCGCCGCCGCGCCAGCACACCATACGACGTGACCGCCGGTACCTCCGGCCCGACGTGCTACGGAGTCACCCGCAACGCGGCAAGCCGTCAGCGTCTTCCGCTTGCGTCAGAACCGCACTGCGACATCGCCCTTAGGCCCCGCAACCATCTCTTCGATCTCGCCGTCGTGTCGCCATCCCATTCGCTCGTAGAAGCGGCGAGCGCGACTGTTGATAGAGGGCCGCTGCCGCGGGTACATCCTTTACAACGGCTCGACGAGGCATGGCCCAGGCTCTCCCCGGTGGATTTGTGCGATCTGGCCAACACAAGATGTCTCTTTTGGCTCACTCGTTTGCCTGGCGCGACGCTCACCAGCACGGCAGAAGTCCCTCAAAGTCCAGACAGAGTCGTTGCGGCGCGCGAACTGGCTGGATCTCAGCAGCTTGCGGCCAGCGGACTCACTCTATGACCTCGTCAGCGCGGCTCAGAACAGATTGTGGAAATGCAAGGCCGAGGGCCCTGGCGGCCTTCAGATTGACGACCAGCTCGAACCGGGTCGGTTGCTCAATGGGCAGATCGGCAGGGCTGACGCCCTTCAGGATCTTGTCGATGTAGGGCGCAAGGCGCCTGAAGGATTCCTGCAGATTGGGGCCGTAGGTCATCGTGCCGCCAGAGCGGGCGAACAGAGCCCACCCGGACACGGACGGCCATCGCCGGCGTCGGGCCAGCTCGATGATATCCATGCGCAGATTCATTGCCAGCGCGTCGGGCAACACCATCAAGGCATTGGTCCCTTCGCCATCCAGTCGCTCGAAAGCAGCTGTCAACTCGGCGGCCGATCGCATCTCGACGTACGTGCATTTCAGCCCGCGCTGCTCGGCGGCGAGCAAGGTCTGCTGGAGCTCGCGCGGCTCCCCCGGATGCAAGGGGTTGGACAGTATTCCGATGCGGCCGATCTGAGGAAAGGCTTCATGCAGTATCTCGAGACGCTTCCCATTGACTTCGTAGGACATGAATGTCCCGCCCGTGAAATTGCCGCCGGGCCGGGCGAAGCTTGCCACCACCCCTGCCTCGACAGGGTCGCCGCTGTAGCCGAACACTACCGGCGTCGACTGAACCAGTCGGCGCACCATGGGCACGATCGGGCCCTGCGCGACGATCACGCGCACATCGAGCGCCAGCAGCTCCTGGACCTGCTCCGGCACGCGGTCGTGAACGTCCTTCGGCCAGCGCTCCTCGAACGTGATCGCGGAGCCCTCCATGTAGCCGAGCTCCCGCAGCCCCTCCTTGACCGCAGCGAGAAATTCGGGGCTCCTGGCATTGCCAATGGCGATCCAACCGATGCGGATGCGCCCTTTGGCTTGTTGCGCCTGCCCTGAGCCGTGGGGAGCCATGAGCATTGCGGCCAGGAGCGCAACGAATTTGCGTCGTCCAATGCTTCCACCGTCGCAATGCGCCACTGGCAGCTCCAACGCCATTCTCGTCTGCGTCATGTTACACCGGTTTGATCGCCAGCTCCCACGGGCGGGTTAGCCGCTCCATACTCGACGTACAGTCGACGCCATACCCAGCACGGTACGCCCTCGCTGAGCAAGGGTGTTCACTTGCCGCCCCGCATCGGATGCGGATGCCTCGAGTACACGCGCTAAGCCTGCCGCGCCGCCATGGCCGCGCGCAGCACGCGCGCGTAGTTCTCGATGGCGATCTTGCGGATGCGCGCCTCGTCCATGCCGCGCCGCTGCCAGCCCTCCACGACGCGGTGCAGGTCGGCATAGCCGGTGATGACGGGCGCCAGCAGGCCGTTCATGTCGGTGCCGAAGGCCACGTGGTCCTCGCCCAGCCAGTCGGCCGTCTCCGCCAGCCTGTTGCCGTAGTCCTCGACGGATTGCCCGACGTCGGTGCGCAGCGCCCACAGGCCGACCACGCCGCCCTTGGCGGCGATCGCCTTGGCGCCGTCGAGGCTCAGCTGGCGGGCCTGCCAGGCGGGAAGCGTGTGCCTGGGGGTGCGCGTGCGCGTCACCGAGCTGTGCGACCACACCACCGGCACGGTGGAGACGGTGAGCGCCTGCGTCACGGCCTCGGGCGTCGAATGGGCGAGGTCGACCAGGATGCCCAGCCGATTGCACTCCTGGATCACCTTGCGGCCGTGCTCGCTGAGGCCGCCGTGGCGCGGCGGCTCGGTCTGGAAGTCGCCGATGGCGTTGCGGATGTAGTGCACGAGCTGGATGTGGCGCACGCCGAGGTCGTAGGCCGCCTGCACCTCGGCGATGTCGGCATCGAGGAAGCTCGCGCCCTCGACCGCCAGCACCACGTG
>DASRDL010000421.1:0-5267 GCA_035652635.1 Hyphomicrobiaceae bacterium
GGGCCGCGCGGCATGCCCTCCCTCACCATTTTTCGCGGAGGCAGACATTCGTCGAGCGTGCACGTGCAGTCTCGGTCCAGCGCCACCCCGTCAGCCCTGTCGGACGCACTCTAGGTCCATGGATGATCTGTCTCAACGACAGATTTGGCGGCAAGATGTCCGACGGCTGTCGGTCCCCGACCGACCCCCGGCTTGCACCCCACGGGCCGAGGCTCTACATGGCCGAGAGCGGCCGCCTTGGCGGCAAGAGGAGACAGCTCGTGCCCCGACCCCAGCAAGGGCCCATCGCCGAGTTCGCCGTCCGCCCGGATCCGGACGACCCGCGCCTCTCCGTGACCGTCGCCGGCATCGACCATGAGGGGCGGCCGGTGAACACCGCCGTGGTTACCGAGCGGCCGTTGACCCTGTTCCTCAACGCGCGCGAGATCGTGACGATGATGACCATCGGCGATCGCCCCGAGCTCTTGGCGGTCGGCTACCTGCTCAACCAGAACATGCTCGCCGCCGACGACGAGATTACGGCCGTCGACTACGACGCGGACATCGCCACGGTGGTGGTGCGCACGCGCCGGCAGACCAATTTCGAGGACAAGCTGAAGAAGAAGGTTCAAACCTCCGGCTGCGCTCAGGGCACGGTGTTCGGCGACCTGATGGAGGAGTTCGACCGCGTGGTGCTCGACCCCGGTGCCCGCATCCGCACCTCCTGGCTCTACCAGCTGACGAAGAAGATCAACACCGAGCCCAGCCTCTATCTCAAGGCCGGCGCCATCCACGGCTGCGTGCTCGCGCAGGAAGACCGCCCGCTCGTCTACATGGAGGATGTCGGCCGTCATAACGCCGTCGACAAGATCGCCGGGTACATGTTCCTCGAGCGCATCGCGCCGGAGGACAAGATCTTCTACACCACCGGCCGCCTCACCTCGGAGATGGTCATCAAGACCGTGAAGATGCGCATCCCCATCCTCGTCTCACGCTCGGGCTTCACGGCGTGGGGCGTGGAGCTGGCGCGCAAGGCCGGCCTGACCCTGATCGGCCGCGCGCGCGGCAGGCGCTTCGTGGCGCTCTCCGGCACCGAGCGCATCGTCTTCGACATCGACCCCGACGCGGCGCCGGACGAGGACCGGCGCCACGCCCGCAAGGGCAGCCATGCCGAGGCGCTCGAGTGAGGCCGGCCCTCTGCCCGGAGGGCGTGGTCAGGGCCAGCCCAGCGATGCCGACCCGTCGAGCCCGGCAATCGAGCGATCTGTGCGTGCATGGCAGCCCCGCGACACCGCCCGGGGGCAGCACTTCTCGCTCGTCGTCGCGGTCAGCTTCGCTATGATGGGACGCCACAGGGTCGCGAGGCCATCTCGAGCCATGGTGATTTCGCGGTCCGTCAATTGCGGCCCAATCGCGAGCAGGCCTTCGAGGTGGTGAGATGAGCGGGCGGTTGGATGTCACGGGCGTCATCCTTGCCGGCGGCCTGTCGCGGCGCATGGGCGGGGGTGACAAGGGACTGCTCGAGCTGGCGGGGCGCCCCATGCTCGGCCACGTCGTCTGCCGCCTGCAGCCTCAGGTGGGTGCGGTCATCATCAACGCCAACGGCGATCCCAGCCGCTTTGCCTCCCTCGGCCTGCCGGTGGTGCCCGACACCATCGCCGGGTTCGTGGGCCCGCTCGCCGGCGTGCTCGCCGGCATGCGCTGGGCAGCCGCCAAGACCCCGGCGGCGCGCTGGATCGTCACCGCCGCGGGCGACGCGCCGCTCTTGCCGCAGGACCTGACATCGCGGCTGGTGGCGGCGGTGGAGGACCGCCCCGGGGCCATCGCGCTGGCGCAGTCGCACGGCGAGCTGCATCCCGTGATCGGCCTGTGGCCGGTGGCGCTGGCCGACGATCTGGAGCATGAGCTGCGCAACGGCGTGCGCAAGGTGCTGCACTGGACCGAGCGGCACGGCACGGTGCCCGTGCCGTTCCCGCCCACGCGCGTGTGCGGGCTCGACATCGATCCGTTCTTCAACGCCAACACGCCGCAAGAGCTGGGCCAGCTGCGCACCATGCTGGCAAAGACGGCCAAGACCCGGCGATGACCCCCACGACGGCCAGCACGCCGGTCATCGGCATTGCCGGCTGGAAGAAGTCCGGCAAAACGACGCTTGCCGTGCGCCTGATCGCCGAGTTCACCGCCCGCGGCCTCAAGGTGGCGAGCGTCAAGCACGCCCATCACGGCTTCCAGATCGACGACGCCGAGACCGACAGCGCCCGTCACCGGCGCGCCGGCGCGAGGCCGGTGGCCATCGTCTCGCGCAAGCGCTGGGCTCTGGTGAAGGAGCTCGAGGACGGCGAACCTGAGCCCGACCTCGCCCGGGTGATTTCCTGGCTCGCGCCCTGCGACCTCGTCGTGGTGGAGGGCTACAAGTCCGCCGCCATCCCCAAGATCGAGGCGAGGCGCCGCGAGGCGCGCGGGCAGGAGCCGCTGGTCAGCCAGGATGCCGACGTCATCGCCGTCGCCGCCGATCACGACGCCGACGGAGGTGGCCGGCCGGTGTTCGCGCTCGACGACATCGGCGGCCTCGCCGACTTCATTGCCGGCTTCCTCGGCCTGCCGCGGGCACGCGCCGCAGACGCGCCGAAGCTCGACCCGTCGGCCTGACGTGCGCCTCACACGGGCACTGCTCTGCTTCACTGCCATCGCCGCTGCCGCAGCCGGCGCGGCCGGCCAGGAGGGCAAGCCGCCGGTGCCGCCGGGCCGCGATCCCGGCGGGGTGGCGGTGGCCCTCATCGCCGCCGGCGTCGACTACCGCCAGCCGGCGCTGGCACGGCTGCTCGCCAGAGACGGCGAGGGCGAGCTGATCGGTTGGGATTTCGAGGACAACGACCGCCGGCCCTTCGACAGGGGAAAGGGACAAGGCGTGGACGGGACGGCGGTGGCCGGCATCCTGCTCGGCGCCGAGGGTGCGCGTCTCGTGCCCGTGCGCATGAGCCCGTCGGATCCCGTCTCGCCCGCGCAAGGCCTGGCCTTTGCAGCGCGCACGCCGGCGCGCGTGGCCCTGCTGCCCGCCGTGGGCGCCGCACCGCAGACGTTGGCGGCGCTGCGTGCCGCCGCGACGCGCTTCAAGCATGTCCTGGTCATCCTGCCGGCCGACGACGCCAGAGCCGCCGGGTCGGACCTGCCTGCACTCGACAACGTGTTGGGCGTCGAGCCGGCGGGCGAGAGCGTGGAGGCGGTGGGCTTCGGCGGCCGCATCCAGCGGCTGGCCGGGGCTCCGCTGTCGGCAGCAGCGGCCGGACGGGCCGCCGCGGCACTGCTGGCGCGCGAGCCCGGTCTCGACGCAGCGGGGCTGAAGCGGCGGCTGATCGAGGCGGGAGGCGGCGCGCTATGGCACGCCAAGCCGTGAGCGGCGGGCAATCGTCCCGGCACCCGGCACCCGGCACCGGCAAGGCCGAGCCGACCGTAGGCTTGGCGATATCTGCAGCCACCCGGGGCCGGCTGCTCCCTCAATTGTGTATTGCGCTCCGAGCGAGTCTTCCCCTATACGCGGGTTCAGCCGGTGCGCCCATGGTGGAGCGCGCCTCAAGATTGCGGTTTCGCTGCTTGCCCGATACGGGCGGTTTGCCTTCCCAACATCTGAGATGCCGGGCCGAGCGTGCGGCCCTCTTTGGCCGGCCTCTTCACGCTATCTCGGGAAAAGGACCTCCCATATGCGCGTCACAGGCACTGTGAAATTCTTCAATACGGCCAAGGGTTACGGCTTCATCACGCCGGAGAGCGGGGGCAAGGACGTGTTCGTCCACGCCACCGCGCTCGAGGCGGCCGGCATCCGCGGCCTCAACGAGGGCGATCGCGTGAGCTTCGTCCTCGAGGACGACCGCCGAGGCCGCGGCAAGCAGGCCGGTCAGATCCAGAAGGTCTGAGACCATTAGAGTCTGAGACTTTCGGACTCCGGGCAGTCACAGTAGGGCGCCCCTTGCAATGCCGCAAGGGGCGCCCTTGCCATGTTCGGCGGCCTGATCCGCTACGATCATCCTTCCGGCGAAGGCCGCAACCCAATGCACGGAGCGGCGCTGGCGCGGAAGCTTGGTCCCGGGTCCCGACACTCGGGCTGACGCCCGAGGCCGGGATGACAGCGCTTCGGGCGCGACCGGTCCGATCAGGTCGGAATGTGCTGGGGTGGGGTGGGAAAGAAAATAAGCCCCGGCGCAATCACCAGGGCTCCTCCCCGCTGCCGGATGGGGGATGGAGGCAGGGGGAAAGTTCGTCTAGGGACACTCCGTGCTTAGACCCGGACGCCGCCGCCAGGCAACGTCAATCGTCAGCTCTCGGCGCAACGGCGCGACTTTCCTGTGGATAAACTCCGCTGCGCCTCAGGCGCGCTCGGCTACGCCGATGTCACCGGCATCGCGCCCCAGGCACGAGAGCAGGGTGGCGACGATGTGGCGTGCGTTGAGGCCGGCCACGTCGTACATCTTCTCGGGCTTGTCGTGGTCGATGAACACGTCCGGCAGCGTCATGGTGCGCACCTTGAGGCCACGGTCGAGCAGGCCGTCGCCGGCGAGATACTGCAGCACGAACGCGCCGAAGCCGCCGACCGAGCCCTCCTCGACGGTGATCAGGACCTCATGGTTCTGCGCCAGCCGGCGCACCAGGCCGGTGTCGAGCGGCTTGGCGAAGCGTGCATCGGCGACGGTCGCGGGCAGCCCCATGGCCGCCAGCTGATCGGCGGCCTTGAGGCATTCGGCCAGCCGCGTGCCGAGCGAGAGCAGCGCCACCGCCGAGCCCTCGCGCACGATGCGTCCCTTGCCGATCTCGAGCGGCCGGCCTTCCGCCGGCAACTCGACGCCCACGCCCTCGCCGCGCGGATAGCGGAAGGCGCAGGGGCGGTCGTCGATGGCCGCCGCCGTCGCCACCATGTGCTTGAGCTCGGCCTCGTCGGCGGCCGCCATGATCACGAAGCCCGGCAGGCAGCCGAGGTAGGCGAGGTCGAAGGCGCCGGCGTGGGTCGGCCCGTCGGCGCCGACCAGCCCCGCCCGATCGAGCGCGAAGCGCACGGGGAGCCGCTGGATCGCCACGTCGTGCACGACCTGGTCGTAGGCGCGCTGCAGGAAGGTGGAGTATATGGCGGCGAACGGCTTGAAGCCCTCGGTGGCGAGCCCGGCGGCGAAGGTCACGCCGTGCTGCTCGGCGATGCCGACGTCGAACGTGCGCTCGGGGAACTCCTTGGCGAACAGGTCGAGGCCGGTGCCGGAGGGCATGGCCGCCGTGACGGCGACGATGCGGTCGTCCTTCCGCGC
>DASRDL010000422.1:0-6316 GCA_035652635.1 Hyphomicrobiaceae bacterium
TGACGGCCCGCCGTTCCGTGAATCCCGCGTAACTGCGCCAGAAAGCCCTGTTCCATCTGCCTCATTCACTTCGCGTGGTTGTCACGCCATAGTGCGCCGCTCGATTTACGAGAATCGGGGAGGCCGCGTGGCGAAACTCGCGTCTACGATCGACACACAGGGAAAAGAGTTCCGACAGAACGCCGGCGCGATGCGCGCTCTGGTGCGCGAGCTCGAGGCACGGCGCGCCGAAGCGGCGCTCGGCGGACCGGCGCGCTCGCGCGAGCGCCATGCGGCGCGCGGTAAATTGCTGCCGCGCGAGCGCGTGCTGCGCCTGCTCGATCCTGGAACGCCGTTCCTCGAGCTCTCACCCCTTGCCGCCAATGGCATGTACGAGGATGCGATCCACGCGGCCGGCATCATCACGGGCATCGGCCGGATCGAGGGGCGCGACTGCGTCATCGTGTGCAACGACGCCACCATCAAGAGCGGCACCTACTATCCGATGACCGTGAAAAAGCATCTGCGCGCACAGGAGATCGCGCGCGAGAACCGGCTGCCGTGCATCTACCTGGTCGACTCCGGCGGCGCCAACCTGCCGCACCACACCGAGGTGTTCCCGGACCGCGAGCATTTCGGCCGCATCTTCTACAACCAGGCGACCCTGTCCTCGCTCGGCATCCCCCAGATCGCCTGCGTGATGGGCTCGTGCACGGCGGGCGGCGCCTACGTGCCGGCGATGTCCGACGAGAGCGTGATCGTGCGCCGGCAGGGCACCATCTTCCTCGGTGGGCCGCCGCTGGTGAAGGCCGCGACCGGGGAGACGGTGAGCGCGGAGGAGCTGGGCGGCGCGGAGGTGCACACGCGCCAGTCGGGCGTAGCCGACCACTATGCGATGAACGACGAGCACGCGCTGGAGATCGTGCGCGCGATCGTTGCCAACCTCAACACGGTCAAGAAGGTCGACATCGCCGTGCGCGAGCCGCGCCCGCCGGCCTACGACCCGGCCGAGCTCGACGGCGTGGTGCCCGCCTCGCTCATGACGCAGTACGACACGCGCGAGGTCATCGCCCGGCTGGTCGACGCCTCCGAGATGGACGAGTTCAAGGCCAACTACGCCCAGACGCTGGTGACGGGCTTCGCCCACATCGAGGGGCTGCCGGTGGCAATCCTCGCCAACAACGGCATCCTCTACTCGGAGACGGCGCTCAAGGCCGCGCACTTCATCGAGATCGCCTGCCAGCGCAAGATTCCGCTGCTCTTCCTGCAGAACATCACCGGCTTCATGGTGGGCAAGGCGGCGGAGGCGGGCGGCATCGCCAAGGACGGCGCCAAGATGGTGACCGCCGTGGCCTGCGCGCAGGTGCCGAAGATCACCGTCATCATCGGCGGCAGCTACGGGGCGGGCAACTATGCCATGTGCGGGCGCGCCTACTCGCCCAGGTTTCTCTTCACCTGGCCCAACGCGCGCGTCTCGGTGATGGGGGGACCGCAGGCGGCGAGCGTGCTCGCAACCGTGCGGCGCGACAACCTCGAGGCCGAGGGCAAGACCTGGAGCGCCGAGGAGGAGGCCGCCTTCAAGCGCCCGGTGCTCGAGCAGTACGAGCGCGAGGGCCACCCCTATTTCGGCACCGCGCGGCTGTGGGACGACGGCATCATCACGCCGTCCGAGACGCGCCGCGTGGTGGCGCTGGCGCTGTCGGCGGCGCTCAACGCGCCGATCCCGGAGATGCGGTGGGGTGTGTTTCGGATGTAGGCTTTGCCGCAAGGTTCGCTTGTGCTCGGGCACACGGGTAGGCCATGCCCACAAAAAGAGAGATACGAGATTTCCAGAAGCAGAGGCAATCGATGCCTTGCCCTGCGTGCAAGAAGCTGAATTGGAGGACGCACGCACAGATAATGGCGAGCGACAGGTTCGTCTGCGACCGCTGCGGTAAGCCGTTGCCCTTCGACAAGGAGAACTGGAGGAGAAAGAGCTTCAGATCGCCTCCGAAATCTCTCGATGAGAGGATCAACGAAAGGGGGCGGAGAAACACCCAAGCCAAGAGGAAGTGAGACCCCTAAAGGCGTGGACAATGGCGAAGCCGGACAAAGTGTTCGATCGTGTGATGGAGGGGCGGGGCACGATCTCCTTCCGCGATTTCGAGCGGCTGCTCCTTGCCCTTGGCTTCAAGCACGATCGAACAGGCGGCAGCCACCGCATCTACGTGCATCCCGGAGTTACCCGGCCTCTGAGCGTGCAGCCTCGGGGCAAGGATGCGAAGCCCTACCAAGTACGCCAACTTCGCGCGATGATTGAAGAATTCCGCCTGAAACTGTAGAGTGCGCGACCATGCACTACGCCATCATCGTCTTCTGGTCCGACGAGGACGGGGCCTGGGTCGCAGATGTCCCCGACCTGAAGTCGTGCTCGGCCTTCGGCGACACGCCCGAGGAGGCGGTGGCCGAGGTGCGCGTTGCGATGGAGGCATGGCTGGCCGCCGCGCGCGATGCCGGTCATCCCATTCCCGATGCGCGCTATCAGCCGCAGCACGAGCCGGCCGAGTAGTTCCGCAATCACGCCGCCCGCGGCCGGATGGCCTCGAGCTGATCGGCGATCTCCCGTCGGCGGGTCATCAGCTCGTGGTCGGTCTGCAGCCGCAGGAAGAAGCCCTCAGACAGGCCGAAGTAGCGGGCGAGCCGCAGGTCGGTGTCGGCGGTGATGGCGCGTTTGCCGGGCACGATCTCGTTGATGCGCCGCGGCGGCACGTGGATGGCACGGGCAAGCGCGGTCTGCGACAGCGCCATCGGCTTCAGGAACTCCTCCATGGGTATCTCGCCCGGGTGGTGGTTGGGGAGCAGCTCAGTGGTCGTCGACGATCTCGACCTCGTGGGCATGGCCCTCTCTCCAGATGAAGCGGATCCGCGCATCATCGCCATAGATGTTGTTGGGTTGTGGGAAGCCCACCCGCCCATCAATGGTCCGCAGACGTGGGGTGACGCCCTTGTTGGGTTGCGCGCTTTCGCGCCAACCCAACCGACGCGCTACGCTCGACGCGCAATCGTCACGTGGCGTTCAGCGTCCGTTCATGCTGTGCCCCGTAGCAGTGGCGGCAACCAGCCACCACTGCCCGGCCTTCCAGCAAGGCCGCAATTGCTAGAGCCGGCCAGGAGCCCACCTGTGACACGCCGCAGGACCATGCTGATCTCGACGGCGCTCCTGCTTGCGGTCCTGCTCGGCGCGTCGTTCCTGCCGCCCTGCATCGTCAGGGCCGAGGCCTCCTGCTCGTCCCAATGCAAGGCGGCCTACGGTGCCTGCTACAAGAGCAGCCAGGACCGCTCCAAGTGCCAGGCGCAGCTGCAGCGCTGCCTGGAGAGCTGCCTGCGCAGCCGCAGAGGGTATTGACCGCTCAGCCGCGCACCAGAATCACGCACAGCCGGCGCGGGCCGTGCGCGCCCATCACCAGCTGGCCGGCGATGTCGGCGGTGCGCGACGGCCCGGAGATGAAGTTGACCGTGCGCGGCATCGCCCCGCGGCCGAAGCGCGCCCGGATCGCCTCCCACGCCCCCTCGTAGCCGCCCACGAGCGCCGCCTCCTCGACCACGACGATGTGCGTCTCGGGCAGGAAGTTGACGGTGACCGGGTTGTCGGGGCCGGAGGCCATGACCAGCGTGCCCGTCTCGGCGACGGCAGCGGCGGCACGCGAAAGACCCACCTCGTCGCCCGCCTCAGCCGGGCCGGAAAGGCGCTCGAGCGCCGGCTCGCTGCGCCAATCGAGCCCGGCGAGATAGGGATCGTCGCCCGCGCGCACCCTGAGCGGCAGGTTGGCCGAGCGCAGGTAGCGGGCGACGGCGGCCGGCACCTCGCCCGCCCGCTCCACCTCGATGAAGGTGGCCGATTGGCCCTCCAGGAAGGCGCGCAGCTGCTGCCGGCGCTCCTCGGCCGGCCGCCGGGCGCGCTCAGGGATCAGCGGCGGGGCGGGCTCGGCCAGGCGGCGGGCGACCGCGGCGCGGCGCTCGGCCGAGGCTTGCGCACCCAGGCCCTGTCTGATGCGGGCGAGCATGCGCTCGCGTGCGCTGTCCACGGCCGTCACCTGGGCACCCCGGCCTTGTAGTCGGCCCACTGGGCCTGGAAGGTGCGCCCCTGCGGTGCGGCGAGGTCGCGGTGCCTCGTCCAGCCGCCCGCCAGCGGCAGCCGGCGGAAGGCGCCGCGGCGGCGGCCGAAGGCGCCGAGGGCAGGCATCAGCAGCCGCATGACGGCGTGGTAGAGGCGCGGGCGCCGGGCCAGGGCCGCCCAGCCCCGCAAGCCCAGCCGGTAGAGCCGCGAGACCTCGCCGGCGCCGAACTCCTCCTCGCGCCAGCGGCGCATCAGGCCGGGGAGCGGGATCTTCATGGGGCACACCTCCTCGCAGCGCCCGCAGAAGGTGGAGGCGTTGGGCAGGTGCGCGGCGCGCTTGACGCCGATGAGGGCCGGGGTGAGCACCGAGCCGATCGGTCCCGGATAGACCCAGCCGTAGGCGTGGCCGCCGATCGCCGTATAGACCGGGCAGTGGTTCATGCACGCCCCGCAGCGGATGCAGCGCAGCACCTCGCGGAAGGCAGTGCCCAAGAGCTCCGAGCGGCCGTTGTCGAGGATGACGACGTGGCAGACCTCGGGCCCGTCGGGATCGCCCGCGCGCCGCGGACCGGTGGAGAAGGTGGTGTAGGTGGAGATCTCCTGCCCCGTCGCCGAGCGGGCGAGCAGGCGGATGAGCGTGCCCGCGTCCTCCAGCGTCGGCACCAGCTTCTCGATGGAGGCCAGCACGATGTGCACCTTGGGCAGCGACTGGGTGAGGTCGCCGTTGCCCTCGTTGGTGACGATCACGGAGGAGCCGGTCTCGGCGATCAGGAAGTTGGCCCCGGTGATGCCGACGTCGGCGGCGAGGAACCGGTCGCGCAGGATCTGGCGCGCCTCGGCGACGAGCTGGGCGGGCTCGACCAGCTGGCGGTCGGGCGGCAGCCTGGTGTGCAGGCGGCGGAAGTCGGCCTCCACCTGGTCCTGGGTGAGATGGATGGCCGGGGCGATGATGTGGCTCGGCGTCTCGCCGCGGATCTGGATCAGGTACTCGCCGAGGTCGGTCTCCACCACCTCGAGCCCCTGGGCCTCGAGATGGGCGTTGAGCCCGATCTCCTCCGAGATCATGGACTTGCCCTTGGTGACCACGCGCGCCCCCGCCTCGCGGCAGATGCCGGCGATGATGCGGCGCGCGTCCTCGGCCGTGGGCGCGAAGTGCACCTTGGAGCCGGCGGCGGCGGCCTTCTCCGCGAACGCCTCGAGGTAGAGGTCGAGGTGGGCCAGCGTGTGGTTCTTGATGTCGCGGCCGCGCTCGCGCAGCGCCTCGAACTCGGGCAGGCCGGCACGGGCCGCCCCGCGCCGGGCGGCCAGGCCCGGGGCCACCTCCGAGAGCGCCCGCTGCAGCTGGCGGTCGGCCAGCGCCGCGCGCACGTTGTCCTTGAAGGCCGGAGAGGTGATGGCGCTCATGGCCGGGCCCCGGGACGGGAGCAGATGGCGGGCTCGCCGAGCTCCCCCGCCAGCACCTCGGCCACGTGGCGCACGGCCACCCTGCTGCCCCGGCGCGACAGCTTGCCGGCCATGTTCATCAGGCAGCCGAGATCGCCGGCCAGCAGCACGTCGGCGCCGGTGGCACCGACGTCGTCGGCCTTGCGCGAGACGATGGCGTTGGAAATGTCGGGATACTTCACCGAGAAGGTGCCGCCGAAGCCGCAGCACACGTGCGGGTCCGTCATCTCGACGAGCTCGAGGCCCTCCACCGAACGAAGCAGCTGCCGGGGCTCGCCGCGAATGCCGAGCTCGCGCAGGCCGGAGCAGGCGTCGTGGTAGGTGACGCGCGCCGCGAAGCGGGCGTCGACCCGGGTGAGCCCGCGCACGTTGACGAGGAAGGAGACGAGCTCGTGCACCCTGGCCGCGAACGCCGCCGCGCGCGGCTTCCATTGCGCATCGTCGGCCAGCAGCTCGGGGTAGTGCACCTTGAGCATGCCGGCACACGAGCCCGACGGCGCCACGACGTAATCGTAGCCCTCGAACGCCTCGATGGTCTGGCGCGCGAGCGCCTGGGCGGTCGCCCTGTCACCGGAGTTGTAGGCGGGCTGGCCGCAGCAGGTCTGTCGGCTCGGCACCTCCACGTCGCAGCCGGCCTGGCCGATGAGCTTGACGGCAGCGAAGCCGACCGACGGCCGGAACAGGTCGACGAGGCAGGTCACGAACAGCCCGACGCGCGGGCGCCCTGTGGCGGCTCCTGCCATGGCTGCTGTCCTGTCTGCGGGCGCCGGCCGCCCGCGCTATTTGCTGTGCTGCTTG
>DASRDL010000423.1:0-8921 GCA_035652635.1 Hyphomicrobiaceae bacterium
GGTCGCCAAGACGCTCGAAGGCAACATCGAGATCGCGCTGCGCGAGAGCCCGAGCGTGGTGGCGGCGCTCTATCGCGAGCAGGCGGCGCGCCACACCATCGACATAGTGCGCGGCGAGCTGCTGCCCACGGCGCAGCTGGAGGCCGACTACACCAAGCGCTTCGACAGCTCGACCAGCATCGATTGGGTGGAGACGGCGACGGTGACGGGACGCGTCACGGTGCCCTTCTACACCGGCGGCGAGGTGCAGGCCCGCGTGCGGCAGGCCAAGCACACGCACGTGCAACGGCTGCAGGAGATCGAGCAGGCGCGCACGGAGGTTCAGGCGCAGGTGGTGACGGCCTGGGCGCAGCTGCAGGCGGCGCAGGCGGCAGTGGAATCCGACCGCTCGGCCGTCGACGCCAACCGCATCGCGCTGGCCGGCGTGCGCGAGGAGGAGCGGGTCGGCCAGCGCACGCTGCTCGACGTGCTCAACGCCGAGCAGGAGCTCCTGAACTCCGAGGTGAACCTGGTTACGGACCAGCGCAACGTGGTGGTGTCGTCCTACACGCTGCTGTCCACCATCGGCCGGCTCAATGTCCAGGAGCTGGCCGCCGCCGAGCTGGTCTACGACGCGGAGGCGCACTACAAAGACGTACGCGGCAAGTGGTTCGACATCTCCATCACCCACCGCGACGGCCGCCGCGAGGTGCTGGACGCCACCCCGCATCAGCCCGTCAAGTGATGCGGAATGTGAGACGGCCCCGCCGGCCCGATTGCTGCCACGCGTCCGGGCTTCACTGCGGGCCCCAAGGCTGCCAGCGGTGTTGCGCCCTGGTGCGGCGCGCATGCCTCCGCTATAGAGAGCCGAGGCCGGCAAAATGAGGATTTCCGTCGTGCCGGACCGGGCATTGGAGGCTCGGGACGGGCAGCGGCATGGGAAGTGAGGTGCGGTATGAGTAAGCCGGAGGCGACCTCGGCGAAGAGCCTCGAGGAGATCATCGCGTCGATCCGCAAGAGCCTGGCCGGACAAGGCGCCGGGGCGGGCGGGCGCGGCAGTGCCTCGCGGCCGGAGCGGGTCGAGCCCGAGCTGGCCCTCCCGGCAGACGAGCCGCCCAAGGCGGCAGATCCCGTCGACACCCTGTTCGCCGATCGGCTCGCCGGGGCCCTGAACGGGGCCAACGGCGCCGCCGTCGACGACGACCTCTCGGACATTCTGGCGCAGGACGACCGGGCCGCCGCGGCGCCGAAGCCCGTCGCGGCCGCGCCGGCGATCGGCGAGGACAAGCCGCCCGAGCTGCCCTGGCGGATCGATCGCGGCGCGGCGAAACCGGTCGCCTCCGAGTCGGTCGAGCTATCGCGCCCGGAGGAGTTGCGCCGATCGCTGCCGCCGCTGTTCGGCGAGGGGACGGAAAGTCCTCCCCTCTCCACGGCGGCGCCGCCGCTACCTCAGCCGATGCAAGGACCGAGCAGGCCTTCCGGGGAACCATTCGCCGCGCGCACGCGGCCGCAGTTGCCTGCGGCCGAAGAGCCCTCTGCAGAGGGGGCGGGCCTGTCCGGCAAGGCGAGCGACGGCTCCGCGGCTCCCGTCGCGCCAGCGGACGCGTTGCCCGTTGCCACGCCGGTCGCATCCGAGGAGGCGGCAGTCGCGAGCGGCCCGGCGCTCGGGCCGGCCGTGGCCGTTGCGCCTGCCGCACCGGCCGCGCTCCCCGACGGCCCCGACGACGAGATCAAGGCCGCGCCTGCGCTCTCCTCGCGCGCGCTCGAGCAGGTGATCGCCGGGCTGCTGGAGCCGGTGATCCGCCACTGGCTCGACAGCAATCTGCCGCGCCTGATCGAGAAGGTGGTGCGCGAGGAGGTGGTGAAGGCGATCGCCGCCGAGCGCGCCGCGCCCAAGGCCTGAGGCGCTCTCCAGACGGCGCTTCGTTTCACCCACTCCCTACCCGCAGTCCCATGCTCGAGAAGACCTACCAGCCCGCCGACATCGAGGCGCGCATCCACGCCCAGTGGACGGAGGCGCAGGCCTTCAAGGCCGGCCGCCCGGATCGCGCGTCCGCTCCGCCCTATGCGATCGTCATCCCGCCGCCCAACGTGACGGGATCGCTGCACATGGGACATGCGCTCAACAACACGCTGCAGGACATCCTGTGCCGTTTCGAGCGCATGCGCGGCAAGGACGTGCTGTGGCAGCCGGGCACGGACCATGCCGGCATCGCCACCCAGCTCGTCGTCGAGCGCCAGATGATGGAGCGCCAGGAGCCCGACCGGCACAAGATTGGCCGGCCCGCGTTCATCGAGAAGGTGTGGACCTGGAAGGCCGAGAGCGGCGGCACCATCGTCAATCAGCTCAAGCGCCTGGGGGCCTCCTGCGACTGGAGCCGCGAGCGCTTCACCATGGACGAAGGCCTTTCCAAGGCCGTGCTCAAGGTGTTCGTCGATCTCTACAATACGAAGGGGCCGGATGGACGCGGGCTGATCTACAAGGACAAGCGCCTCGTCAACTGGGATCCGGAGTTTCAAAGTGCCATCTCCGACCTCGAAGTCGACATGGTCGAGGTCAAGGGCAATCTTTGGCACTTCAAATATCCGCTGACGAAGCCGGTGCCGGGCTACGGCCAGGACCATATCGTCGTTGCCACGACCAGACCCGAGACGATGCTCGGCGATACCGCGGTCGCGGTGCACCCGAAGGATCCCCGCTACCGGCCGCTGCTCGAAGCCAAGGCAACCGTCCGGCTGCCGCTGGTCGGCCGCGAGATCCCGATCATTGCCGATGAATATTCCGACCCCGAGAAGGGCTCGGGTGCGGTCAAGATCACGCCGGCGCACGACTTCAACGACTACAAGGTCTACGAGCGCCACCCCGAGATCGGCCTCGTCAACATCTTCGATGCCAGAGCCCGGCTCAACGACAACGTGCCCGAGGCGTACCGCGGGCTCGATCGCTTCGTTGCCCGCAAGAAGGTCGTGGCCAGCCTCGAGGCGCAGGGGCTGATCGACAAGATCGAGCCCACGGTTCACGCCGTCCCCCATGCCCAGCGGGGCAACGCCGTGGTCGAGCCGTGGCTCACCGACCAGTGGTACGTCAACGCCGCCGAGCTGGCCAAGCGCGCCATCGCCGCCGTCGAGAACGGCGACACGAAGATCATCCCCAAGAACTGGGAGAAGACCTACTTCGAGTGGATGCGCAACATCCAGCCCTGGTGCATCTCGCGCCAGATCTGGTGGGGCCACCAGATTCCGGCGTGGTACGGGCCTGACGGCAGGATCTTTGTCGCCTCCGACGAAGCGGCTGCCGGCAAGCTGGCGAAAGCGCACTACAAGGCGGAGGTGGCGCTCACGCGCGATCCCGACGTCCTCGACACGTGGTTCTCCTCGGCCTTGTGGCCGTTCTCGACGCTGGGATGGCCCGACAAGACGCCGGAGCTCGCCCGCTACTATCCCACCAACGCCCTCGTCACCGGCTTCGACATCATCTTCTTCTGGGTCGCGCGCATGATGATGATGGGCCTCCATTTCATGAAGGAGGTGCCGTTCCGCGACGTCTACATCCACGCCCTGGTGCGCGACGAGAAGGGCGCCAAGATGTCGAAGACCAAGGGCAACGTCATGGACCCCCTGGTGGTCATCGACCAGTACGGCGCCGACGCTTTGCGCTTCACGCTCGCTGCCATGGCCGCGCAAGGGCGCGACATCAAGCTCTCCACGAGCCGCATCGAGGGCTATCGCAACTTCGCCACCAAGCTGTGGAACGCGGCGCGCTTCGCCGAGATGAACGAGTGCGTGCGCCAGCGCGAGTTCAGACCGGGCGAGGTGAAGGAGACCATCAACCGCTGGATCGGCGGCGAGGTCGAGCGCACGACGGCTGCCGTCACCGCCGGCATCGAGGCCTACAAATTCAACGAGGCCGCCACCGCCATTTACGACTTCACCTGGGGCACGTTCTGCGACTGGTATCTGGAGCTCGCCAAGCCCATCCTCACCGGCAACGACGAGCCCGCCAAGGCCGAGACGCGCGCCACCATCGCCTGGGCGCTCGACCAGGTCCTCAAGCTCCTGCACCCGTTCATGCCGTTCATCACCGAGGAATTGTGGACGCGCCTGGTCGAGGTCGGCGTCGAGCGCCGCAGCCTGTTGTGTCTGAGCTCCTGGCCGGAGGTTCAGGGGTTGACCAGCCCGCAGGCGGACGAGGAGATCGGCTGGCTCGTGAAGCTGGTGAGCGAAATCCGCTCGGTGCGCAACGAGATGAACGTGCCGGCCGGCGCCCGGATCTCGCTCGTGCTGGTCGGCGCCGACAAGACCACACGCGCCCGCGCCGAGCATCACGAGGAGACGATCAAGCGCCTCGCGCGTCTGGACGACATCTCATTTGCCAAGACGCCGCCCAAGGGCTCGGCCCAGATCGTGCTGGGCGAGGCCATAGCCGCCCTGCCGCTCGCGGGCGTCATCGACATGGCCGCCGAGCGGTCGCGGCTGGCGCGCGAGATCGACAAGGGGAAGGCGGAGATCGCCAAGATCGACGCCAAGCTCGCCAACGCCGGCTTCCTCGCCAAGGCGCCGCCGGAGGTGGTGGAGGAGAACCGCGAGCGCCGCGCCGAGTTCGAGGCGGCGCTCGTCAAGCTGCGCGCGGCGCTGAAGCGGGTCGAGGCCGCCGGCTGAGGGGCCGACGCCGCGTCGGTGACCGGTTCGCAATCCTCGATCGTTGCGCTAAAGTGCGCCCTCCTCGAGAGGAGTAGCACGCATGGCTGCCGAGCGGTTTCTGCGGTTTCTCGAGCCGGCGGAGGAGGCGGCGCTTCTCGCGGCGGCTCCCGTCAAGGTGTTCGAGCCGGGTGCCATCGTCATCGCGCACAACGTGCCGCAGCGTGCGATATTCGTCGTGGACGAAGGTGCGGTCCGGGTCGAGCGCGGTCGCGGCAAGGATACGGTCGTCCTCGCCACGCTCGGCCCCGGCCAGTTCTTCGGCGAGATGTCGTTCGTGGACGGAGCCCCCACCAGCGCTCAGGTGGTGGCCAACGTGCACACCACCCTGCGCACGATCGACATGGCCACGCTCGACAATCTGAGCGACGTCGATCCCACGTTCGGCGCGCGCCTGTTCCGCTCCATCGCCGCCATCGTGGTCGAGCGACTTCGCGTCACCTCCGCCGACCTGCTGTTGCAGAAGCCGTGGGTGTAGCGAGCCGCCGCGCCGCCGCGGCCGCGAGCACTATGGCGGCGTGAGATCGGCGCGCGCCGAGGCGACGGCGTCGCGCAGGATGCCGCGGCAGGGCTCGGCTGTGGTATGGCCGGTGCGGCGGTCGATGACGAGCGACGTGCACCCCGCATCTTGCGGGGCGTCCGCCTCGGAGGCGGGTGCGAGCGGCGGCAGCGCGCCGTCGTCCAGGGACAGCGCGCCGAGCACGATGCAGAAGACCGCGCCCACGGCCAGTGCGGCCATGCCCCAGGGCACGCCGCCGGCCGCGGCCCCGCGCCCGGCCGCCGGCTCCGACAGCCGATGCCTGCTTTCCACCCCGCCGGGCATGCGCCCCCCGCATTATCCCGCCAGCGCCATTGGCTTGGCGAACGGGGCTCACTCTGCGGCTGCAATGCCCCGCGGACAAGGACAGCGGGCGCACACTCTCCGGAGATGCACAGATTTATCCACAAAGAACCGCGGTCGCGGCTGCCGAGTGCCTCAAAGTCGCCGCTCGCGTGGGCCCGGCAGCAGCTCCTTGCGCGCGCCCGGCGGCGTGCTGTGCTCCGGCGCCGGCCAGTCGCCGCCGGCACGCACCGGCGGCACGTACATGCGGTCGGCCGAGCACAGCCGCGCCTGGTTCTCGTTGCGGCCGCAGGTGCGGAAGGCGCCTCCCTTGTCGAAGCAGATGCGCACCTCCTTGAGGCGGTTGCCGGCGCCGCCGCAGGCAACCACGATCATGTCGGGCTTGAGCGCGGGGTTGGCGGCCATGAACTCGTTGACGAGCTCGTCGGGGCTCACTGTCATGCGCTCGCCGACGGGGCTGACGAAGCGGGATGGGATCTTGACCTTGCCGTAGAGCTGGCGCGCGAGGTTGAAATAGCCGTCGACACCGAGGCCCGAGCATGTCCCGTGCTTCCTGTACTCGTGAAATACCAGCCGCATGCTCGGCATGATGTCCAGCAGGCGGCTCGCCACCGGTGCCGGCACATAGCCGCGATCCGGGCTGCGGCAATCGCTGGGCCAGCCGCGCTCGTACTGCGGCCACAGCCCGTGCAGAACGAAGGCATAGGGCCGGCCGGGGCGCGGGCTGCATTGCGGGTCGTTGCGCCGGTCGCCGACTTCGGCGCAGTAGGTCGGGCTCCACGACAGCACCAGCAGGTAGTAGTCGAACACGCCGGCCTGGTGCTCCCTGGCGCCGCGCCGGTCGCCGTCGTAGTCGCGCTCGTAGGGCGCGGGACGTTCGCGAGGGCGCTGGGCCTGGGTATCGCCCGAGGGCAGGACGGACGCCGCGAGCACCAACAGGGCCGCCGTCCACGCGCCCGTGCGGGGGCGCCGTACAACTCTTCCGGTCATTGCCTCTCCCCGGCGTTCTGACGGTTGCACGCCCGAGCATATAGCTCTTGCCGCCTCGGGCAAGGCACCGGCGGGCGGGGCGCGCGGGCCACGAGCCGGTGGACCGCGCCGTTCGGGATGATAGTCTGGCCACGCACAAGAACGGCCGGGCCGCCATTGCAGGCGGCATCGGCTCACCGTCGTCAGGGAGGACAAAATGGCTAGCAAGAGGAGCGCTGCGGCGCTCGCGGCGGCGCTATTGGCGGCAGGACCGGTGGCCAGCGCTCCGGCAGCGGCACAGAAGTCGGGCGGCATCCTGCGCACCTACAACAGCTCCAACCCGCCGAGCGCTTCCATCATCGAGGAGGCGACGATCGCCACCGTGATGGCGTTCTCGGGCGTCTTCAACAACCTGCTCATTTACGATCAATCCAAGCCGCGCAACGGACCGGACACCATTCTCCCCGAGCTGGCCGAGAGCTGGGCCTGGGACACGACGCGCACCAGGCTCACGTTCAAGCTGCGCCAGGGTGTCAAGTGGCACGACGGCAAGCCGTTCACCGCCAGGGACGTGCAGTGCACCTGGCACCGCATCCTGGGCAAGGATCCCGACCAGTTCCGCAAGAACCCGCGGCAGGTGTGGTGGACGAACGTCAAGGAGGTGACCACCAACGGCGACTTCGAGGCGACATTCGTTCTGGAGCGGCCGCAGCCTGCTCTGCCGGCGCTGATCGCGTCGGGCTACTCGCCGGTCTATCCCTGTCACGTCCCCACCAGGGAAATGCGCTCCAAGCCCATCGGCACGGGGCCCTTCAAGTTCGTGACGTTCGACTCCAACAACCTGATCAAGCTGGAGCGCAATGCCGACTACTGGAAGCCCGGGCTGCCCTACCTCGACGGCGTGGAGATGCGCATCATCGGCAACCGCTCCACCCGCATCCTCGCCTTCTCGGCCAACGAGTTCGACATCACCTTCGTCGCCGACGTGACCGTGCCGCTGATCGGCGATGTGATGGCCCGCTCGCCCAAGGCTATCTGCCAGCTCTCGCCCACCGGGGTCAGCACCAACCTGGTGGTGAACCGCAACAAGCCGCCCTTCGACAATGCCGATCTGCGCAAGGCCATGAGCCTGGCGCTCGACCGGCAGGGCATCATCGATATCGTCAGCGGCGGCAAGTCGAGCATCGCCGGCGCCATGATGCCGCTGCCCGAAGGCAACTGGGGCATGCCCAAGGACATGCTGATGGCGCTGCCCGGCTATAGCGCCGACATCGCGGCGCGGCGGGCCGAGGCAAAGAAGATCATGGCGGGCCTCGGCTACGGGCCCGACAAGCGCCTCAAGGTGAAGGTGTCGACGCGCGACTTCCAGGCCTTCAAGGACCCGGCGGTGCTGCTGGTGGACCAGCTCAACCAGATCTACTTCGACGCGGAGCTCGAGATCATCGAGTCCTCGCTGTGGTACAGCCGCGTCACCAAGCACGATTATTCGGTAGGCCTCAACCTGACGGGAGCTGCCGTCGACGACCCGGACGTCACTCTGGTCGAGAACTATGCCTGCAAGTCGCAGCGCAACTACACGGGCTACTGCAACGCCGATGTGGAGAGGCTGCTGCAGGAGCAGTCGCAGGAGGCCGACGTGGAGAAACGCAAGAAGATCGTGTGGCAGATCGAGAGGATCCTGGTCGAGGACGGCGCGCGGCCCATCATCGCTCACAACCGCGCCGCCACCTGCTGGCATCCCTACGTCAAGGGCCACGTGCTGCACGAGAACTCGATCTACAACAATTGGCGCCTCGAGCAGGTGTGGCTCGACAAGTAGCGCAGCGGGACCTTGGGGTGCGCGCACGGATGGGGAGGCGGCGTCGCAGGCGCCGCGCGCGCATCGGGTGGGGGTGAGACGCCATATGCTGCAGGGTCACCCCCACCAGGATCGCCGTCGGACTCAGCCCGCCTGTCGCGCCTGCGGCGCGCGACGGCGTCGCAGGCGCTGCGCTCCATGAGGTCGATCGAACGGGCTGCTGCGCGCGCCCCTCCCCCCTCCAGGGGGAGGACGGAGAGGGTCCGTCACGCGGCGAGCTTGTCGAGGATGCGCGCCCAGCTGCGCGCGCCCTTGCGGAAGGAGGTGAGATTGTACTTCTCGTTGGGCGAGTGGATCTGGTCGTCGTCGAGGCCGAAGCCGACGAGCAGGCTGTCCATGCCGAGCGTCTCCTTGAAGGAGGTGACGATCGGGATCGAGCCACCCATGCCGATGAGCGCCGCGGGCTTGCCCCACTCCTCCTCCAGCGCCGCGGCTGCGCGCACGATGTGCGGCGCCTTGCGGTCGAAGGCGATGGCCTCCGAGCCGCGGGCGTAGAGGTACTCCACCTTGCAGTCCTTGGGCAGCCGCTCGCGCACGAAGCTCTGGATGCCTTTGAGGATCTTTTTCGGGTTCTGG
>DASRDL010000424.1:0-4564 GCA_035652635.1 Hyphomicrobiaceae bacterium
GGTCGCCAAGACGCTCGAAGGCAACATCGAGATCGCGCTGCGCGAGAGCCCGAGCGTGGTGGCGGCGCTCTATCGCGAGCAGGCGGCGCGCCACACCATCGACATAGTGCGCGGCGAGCTGCTGCCCACGGCGCAGCTGGAAAGCAACTACTCCAAGCGCTTCGACACCGAGGGTCTCGATGCCATCGAGACGGCGACGGTGACGGGACGCGTCACGGTGCCCTTCTACACCGGCGGCGAGGTGCAGGCCCGCGTGCGGCAAGCCAAGCACACGCACGTGCAACGGCTGCAGGAGATCGAGCAGGCGCGCACGGAGGTTCAGGCGCAGGTGGTGACGGCCTGGGCGCAGCTGCAGGCGGCGCAGGCTGCCGTCGAATCGGACGTGACGGCGGTGGAGGCGAACCGCATCGCACTGGCCGGCGTGCGCGAGGAGGAGCGGGTCGGCCAGCGCACGCTGCTCGACGTGCTCAACGCCGAGCAGGAGCTGCTGAATGCCGAGGTGAACCTGGCGACCGATCGGCGCAACGTGGTGGTGTCGTCCTACACGCTGCTGTCCACCATCGGCCGGCTCAATGTCCAGGAGCTGGCCGCCGCCGAGCTGGTCTACGACGCGGAGGCGCACTACAACGACGTGCGCGGCAAGTGGTTCGACATCTCCATCACCCACCGCGACGGCCGCCGCGAGGTGCTGGACGCCACCCCGCATCAGCCCGTCAAGTGAGGGCTCTCTCTTCGCGTTGCCGCAAGCCCAGGGTGCCGATCGCCGCGGGTCGAGGCGCGGCGCTCCGGCCCGGGACGCACGTCAGGAGGGATCGAAGCACGCGCCTGCGCCCTCAAGGCGAGGCGTGCAGCTCCACGCGCCGGTCGAGCTGGTAGGCCTCCTCCTCGGAGAGCCTGGCCCGATCGGGCGTCGCATAGGGCTCGCGCTTGCCCTTGGGCACCAGCACGAGCTTGCCCTTGTAGCCGGCCTCGCGCAGGTGACGGGCGACCGCCTCGAGCCGCTGGCGCGACAGCTCCATGTTGTAGGCGTCGGAGCCGCGGCTGTCGGCATGTCCGCTCAGCGTCACGGTCTCGAGCCGGCGCTGGCGCAGGAACTCGGTCAGCGCCACCATCTCCCGCCGGCCGGGATCGGTGAAGGTCGCCTCGTCGTAGACGAAGGTGATCGGCGCCGGCGGCCTTGGGGCCGGCACCCCCGGCTCGACCTCGCTCCGCGCGGCCGGAGGCGCGGCGGCGATGGTGATGCGCACGCTCTGTCCCGGGCTCTCGGCCGCGGGGCCGCTCGACTTGGAGCGCAGCGACAGCTGCACCTCGCCGGTGGGGAGCCGCTTGTCGATGACGGTCGCCCAGGCGCCGGTCTCGTCGGCCTGGGCAGTGGCGACCGGCTTGTCGTTGGCGAGCACCGTCACCTGCGAGTTGGCCGGCGCGCGCCCGGCGAACACGGAGGCGCCGTCGGGATCGATGCGCACGACGTCGAACTTCGAGCTCGGGGCCGCCGGCGCCGACGCGGGCGGCTCCGCCGCGGCTGCGTTGCCCCCACTCGCGAGACGCGGCTGCGCATCTCGAGTCGCGGCGGCGGCCTTCTCCCTCGGCGGTTGCGGCGCGGCCGCCGTCGACGCCTTCGCGGCATCCTGCACCGACGATGCGCCGGCGAGCATCAGCGAGGCCACGTCGAAGCGCAGCGCCAGCAGCGCAACGGCGAGCAGGATGACACCTACCGCAACGAAACCTATGAGTGCCCTGCGCCGCAAAGGGGCCGACCTCCGTCTCCGTCGTGTGCGAGTGCTCTGGCTCGCCGCTCGTCCGAATAATAGTGGTGCCGCGAGCCTGCGAGCCAACGAGCATTGACCATAGTTAATTTGGCAGGAATGCGGCAAACACCCGGCAAAATCGGTTCAGCGCGCGAATAGACCTGCGGTCTTCGCCGGTTGCCGCGGCCAAGCCCACGCTCGATTGGCACAATGCTGCAGAAGTGGGCAGTCTCCGCCCGCGATCCAGCCGCCCGTGCCTGGATCAGCTTCGCCGATGCGCAGCGATCACTTGAGCGACTGCAGATAGGCGACGATGTCGTCCACCTCGGCCAGGGTCAGAGGAATGCCCGGCATCGGCCGGTGCGGGGTCATGATGAAGGCCTTGAGGCGCTCGGCGGTCTGGTTGGGCCGGCTGGCGATGGCCCCGAGGCTCGGCACGTCGATTCCCTGCACGATGGTCCCCGACCCGCCGTTGACGGCATGGCAGCCACCGCACGCACGCTCCGCCAGCTCGCGGCCACGCGCCACCGCCGCTGCGGTCTGCGCCTGGACCGACGAGCCGAGGCAGAACATCACCACGGCGAGCGACAGGCCACACGCCGGCATCCGACCGATAGTCACCTGGAACGCTCCTCTCATGCTCGCCGCGTCGAGGCACCACTATCACGCAAACGAAGCCGATACGCCGACCGCTGGCGCGGCGCTTTGACCGCCATCAAGCCTGCCGCCCCTGGTGCGGCGGCGATCGGCCTGCCAAGATTGCGGCAAGGAAGCGAGACGACGCCAGGAGGAGGAAACATGCGCTTCAAGGATCAAGGCGTACTGGTGACCGGGGCTGCCAGCGGCATCGGCGAGAAGGTGGCGCACGCGTTCGCGCGCGAGGGCGCGGTGGTGGCCGCCGCCGACCGGGACGTCAAGGGCGCCGAGCGGGTCGCCGAGGCGGCGCGCAAGGCCGGCGGACGCGCGCACGCCTTCGACCTCGATGTCACCGACGCCAAGGCAGTCGCGGCGTTCGTCGAGGCGGCGGGAAAGCGGCTGGGCCGGCTCGACGTGCTCGTCAACTCCGCCGGCGTGCGCGAGATCATGCCGGTGCTCGAGCTGTCGCTCGAGGAGTGGAACCGGGTGATGGGCGTCAACATCACCGGCACCTTCCTGTGCTCCCAGGCGTTCGCGCGGGCGGTGGTCGCCAAGGGCGGCAAGGCGGCCATCGTCAATCTCGCCTCCACCCTCGGCGTGGTGGCCGCGCCCAACCGGGCCGCCTACACCGCCTCCAAGCATGCCGTCGTCGGCCTCACCAAGGAGATGGCCATGGAGCTCGGCGAGAAGGGCATCCGCGTCAACGCCGTGGGTCCCGGCGTGATCCGCACGCCGCTGACCGAGCGCTACTTCCAGGACGCCCAGCAGGCGCAGCGCATCAGGGACGTGCACGCCATGGGCCGCTGGGGCGAGCCCGACGAGATCGCGCGCGCCATCCTGTTCCTGGCGTCCGAGGAGGCCAGCTTCTGCACCGGCACCACCCTCATCGTCGACGGCGGCTGGACGGCGGGCAAGAAGCTGTGAGGCCGGCACACCACGGGGCCGCGCGGAAAGTCCTCGCGGGCCGTGCCGCCGGGGCATAGTCTTGCGTGCCATGCACGGCCTCGACCGGCAGGTCACCCCGACGGTCCTGGAGCAGTAAGAGCAATGCACACGCGAACCGCCGCCGCAGCCCTGATCGTGGGCTGCGCGCTCGTCCTTTCCCCTCACCCGGCGCGGGCCCAGACGCCCCAGCCCGGCCCCGACGACGAGCAGGTCGAGGTCATCATGTCGCCCGCGGAGGGCGCCGGGCAGCGTCCGCTGCGGCGCTTCCTGCAGGCCATCAAGGCCCGCATCGCCGGCGTTACCGGCCGCATCCTGCCGATGACGCGCTGCGAGAAATGGAAGGTGCGCAAGAAGGACCTGGCAGCGGTCAAGAAGGAGGCCGACAAGCGCGGCATCGTGGTCACCCAGCTGGGTGCCGACTGGCGCCAGCTCATGCACTTCACGGACGACATCGAGGCTCTCGACGAGAAGCAGAAGGCGATGATCGAGCGCGCCAAGGCCTCGAAGGCGACCATGGGCGTCAAGCTGATGGTGGCGCCGCCGCCGGCGGTGCTCGAGCACGCGCTCACCGCCGATGCCGCGGCCCCGCCCGGCACCAAGGAGCCGGCCAAGATCACCGTCGCCTTCTCCAACAACGACACCATCACCATCGTGCGCACCAGCATCGACATCAAGCCCGACATGGTGATCTGGCGCGGCACCATCGAGGGCACCGAGGACCAGGTGACGCTGATGTGGTGGGCGAGCGGCAAGATGACCGGCAGCGTGCAGGGCCAGGGGCGGCCGAAATCGATCCGGCACCTGGGCGGCCGCCTCTACGCCGTCGTCGAGATGGGCGAGGACCGCATGCCGATGGAGCATGCTCCGCTGGCAGACCGCAACCGCGACCGCGGCGATCCCAGCCTGCGCGACGACCCGCTCGTGCAGCAGGGGGATGCGAGCAGCCTCAGGCCCAAGCCCGCTGCCGCACCGGCCCCGCCATCTGCAGCCAGGACGGTGGCGCCTGCGCCGGCGCCGCCTGCCCAGGAGGTCACCATCGACGTCATCGTCGCCTACACGGCCAAGGCGGCTTCCCACTACAGCGACGCCAAGGCCGAGCTCGTCGACCTGTCGATCGAGGAGGCCAATCACTCCTTCCGCCGGAGCAATCTCTCCAACATCAGGCTCCGCCTGGTCCATGCCTACCAGACCGACTACGTGGAGGAGGGCGCCCACTTCGACCACGTCTGGCGCTT
>DASRDL010000425.1:0-6136 GCA_035652635.1 Hyphomicrobiaceae bacterium
CGCCTGTACCTCCGCATCGCGGAAGGCGCTGACATAGCCGTCGCGCTGCAGGCGCTGCTCGTCGAGGTCCATGGACAGCGACACGTCGACGGCGATGACGAGCTCCAGGTCGACCGGGGTCTGCGCCTGCGCGGGCAGGCCTGTCAGGCAGGCGCCGACCACCAGCATCAGGAGCCCGCGGAACGCTCGCCACGGCGCCGGCCGACGGATCATGAGTGGGGCCCTCGCCGCCGGCTTGCACCGTGCTCGAGGTGCCTCCGCTGCGCAGCTCGGCCGATTCGCTCTCCGGCAATCTGATCGGCGGGGTTATCCACAGTATTCAACTGTCGGCCATCCTTATTCTCATGACTTGGGTTGCGCATGCCGCTAACCTGCAGTTGCCCGAAAGTGCGTTTGGTACCGAGTACTGTAACGCGTAAGCTGCTCCCGCATTTCGCCGTCGGCGAGGCCTGTGACATCCCCCGTGTTTGTCCTTCTGGGTCTCGATCGGCTGCCTGCGGGAGCATTTTTCTTGCTTTGCCCGCCGGCGGCCCACGGAGCCCCTGCACACTCAGGGCCGGCGCTGCAGGAAGGCCAGCACGCCCTCCTTGTAGACCCTGTCGCCCACCGCCAGCATGTGGTCCCGGCGCGGGATCGGCAGCGCCTCGGCGCCGGGGATCAATGCCGCGAGCTCGTCGGCCTGCCCGCCGATCACGTCCTCCGTTCCGGTGGCGACCAGCACCGGGCAGGTGAGGCTCGCCACCATCTCGCGCGTGATCGGCTCGCGCGAGCCGCGGATGCAGGCAGCCAGCGCCTCGAGATCGCTGCCCGTCCGCTCGGCGAAGGCCCGGAAGGTGCGCGCGGTGGCGTTCTTCACGTCGTCGATGGAGGCCGCCTCCAGGGCGCGGGCGATGGGCCCCGTACCCGCCATCGGCCTCACCATGTTGCCGCCGAGGCCGCCGAAGATGGCGCTGCGCACCAGCTCGGGATGCCGCAGGGCCAGGAAGGCCGTGATGCGCGCGCCCATCGAGTAGCCCATGACGTCGGCCCTGGGGACGCCGACGTGCTCCATCAGCCGACGGGCATCCTCGGCCATCAGCGGCGCGGTGTAGAGGGCGGGGTCGTAGAGCTTCTCGCTCTCGCCGTGTCCGCGGTTGTCGATGGCGATGACGCGATAGCCGTGCCCCGTGAGCAGCTTGACCCAGCCCGGCTCGATCCAGTTGTGCTTCACGCTCGAGGCGAAGCCATGGATCAGCACGATCGGCTCACCCTGTCCCTCGTCGAGATAGGCGAGACGGATGCCGTCTGAAGAGAACGTCTGCAAGCGGTCTCCTCGCTCGGGGTGCGACGCCGCCTACCCCTATCATCTTCGCGCTCCAGCCGCTATCGTCCGGGCCGCGTCCCAGTCCTCAGCCAACCAGGCGTGCAAGCATGGCCGCTGCCCTCGTCCCGCACTTCGCCAACGATCCGGGAGTGGAAAAAATCTCGATCGGGGCCAAGGAGTTCCAGTGCATGGGTGCGCGCCCGCCGCACGACCATCCGCACGTCTATCTCGACATGGGGGCCGACAACCAGATCCTGTGTCCCTACTGCTCGACGCTCTACGTCTACGATTCGCAACTCGCAGCCGACGCCACGGAACCGCCGGGCTGCCTGGTGACCGAAGAGGCGGCGGCGCGCTGAGGCGCGCCCGCCAAGGCAACAGATGCCAGCATCGGCGCCGATCCTGATCGCCGGCGGCGGCATCGGCGGGCTGGCGCTGGCATTGGCGCTGGCGCGGACCGGGCGGCGCTCGCTCGTGCTGGAGCAGCGCGACACGCTGGCCGAGGAGGGCGCCGGCATCCAGCTCGGGCCCAACGGCGTGCGCGTGCTGCGCAGGCTGGGGGTGGCCGACGCCCTGCAGCCGATGGTCGGCGAGCCCGAAGCGCTGCACGTGCACGATGGCAGGACGGGCAGGGTGCTGGCGGTGCTGCCGCTCGGGCGCTGGATCAGCGAGCGGCACGGTGCGCCCTACTGGACCGTGCATCGCCGCGACTTGCACGATGCGCTCCTGCGGACCGCCTCGGCCGAGCCGTCGATCACCCTCCACACGGGCTTCTCCGTCATCGGGGCCATTCAGTCCGCGGATGCCGTCGACGTGGCGAGCGAGGGCGGCGACAGAGCGGCGGGCGCGGGCCTGGTCGGCGCCGATGGCCTGTGGTCGAGGGTGCGACATCTGGTCGGCCCCGCGCGCGCTCCGCAGTTCGTGGGGTCGACGGCCACGCGCACGGTCATTCCCGCCGCCATGGCCGGGCGGCTGGCGGAGCGTGGCGTCGGGCTGTGGCTCGGTGCCGGTGCCAACATCGCCCACTATCCGGTGCGGGGAGGGGCCGAGATCGCCGCGGTCGTCATTGCCGCCGAGGCCTGGCAGGGCCGGCAGTGGAACGCCGCGGCGGACAGGACGGCTCTGCTCGAGCGGATCGGCGACTTCCATGCGAGCCTCGTCGACGTGCTGACATCGGCGCCGTCGTGGAGCAAGCGGGCGCTCTATCGCCTCGCCCCGCTGCCCGGCTGGTCGGCCGGCCGGATCACGCTGATGGGGGATGCCGCCCACCCCATGCTGCCGCATCTCGCGCAGGGCGGCGTGCTGGCGCTGGAGGATGCCGTTGTGCTGGCCGACTGCCTCGCCGCCCATCCCGGCGACGAGCCCCGGGCCTTCCGCGCCTACGAGGCTCGCCGGCGTGCGCGCACGGCGCGCGTGCAGGCGGCCAGCCGTCGCAACGGCCGCATCTACCACCTCGGCGCGCCGTTCTCATGGGTGCGCAACGCGGCGTTGCGCATTCTTCCGGGAGAACGCCTCATGGCCGGTTTCGACTGGCTCTACGGCTGGCGGGCCGATGCCACTTGACGGCGGCGCCGTCCTGTGGCCACAGCCGGCCCGGAACGCGCCCGATCGTTGCGGTGCAAACGATTGGCGTATTGCCCGGCTGCCGGGCGTCCGTGTAAACCCGTGCGGGGGAAACGACCAGATAGACATGTCCAAGAACGCAAACTTTCTCGCCGCGCTCGAAACCGAGATGCGCGGTGCCGGAGACGCTGCCGCCTTCGAGACGGCCGACGGCACCATCACCACCTATGCGAGCCTCGTCGACGAGGTGGGCCGCGCCGCCGCCGCCCTCAAGGCGCTGGGCATCAAGCCCGGCGACCGGGTGATGGTCCAGGTCGACAAGTCGCTGCCCAACGTCTTCCTCTATCTCGCCACGCTCAAGGTGGGAGCAGTCTACAACCCGCTCAACTCCGCCTACACGCCGGCCGAGCTCGAATACTTCATCGCCGACGCCGAGCCGTCCCTGATCGTGGCCTCGGCCCAGCGCATCGCCGAGATCGAGCCGGTCGCGGCTGCGAACAAGGTGCACTCACTGCTGACCATGGGGCCCGACGGCAGCGGCTCCTTCATGGACCTCGCCCGCCGGCAGAAGCCCTTGCGCACCACTGTCATGCGCGCACCCGACGACCTCGCCTCGCTCATCTACACCTCGGGCACCACCGGGCGCTCCAAGGGCGCCATGATCACGCACCGCAACATCGCCTCCAACGCGCGCACGCTGCACTCTTACTGGGGCTTCGTGCCCGGCGACGTGCTCCTGCACGCCCTGCCGATCTTCCATGTGCACGGCCTGTTCGTCGCCCTGCACACGGCGCTCCTCAATCGCTCGCGCATCCTCTGGCTGCCCAAGTTCGAGCTCGAGGAGTTCATGCGGCTCATGCCGCGCGCCACCGTCATCATGGGCGTGCCGACCTTCTACACGCGGCTGCTCGGCAGCAACTCGTTCGGCAAGCGCCACTGCCGCAGGCTGCGTCTTGCCATCTCCGGCTCGGCGCCGCTGCTGGCCGAGACGCACGAAGAGTTCACCAGGCGCTCCGGCCACAAGATCCTCGAGCGCTATGGCATGACGGAAGCCGGCATGATCACCTCCAACCCCTACGAGGGCGGCGAGAGGGAGCCGGGCACGGTGGGCTACGCGCTCCCCAGGATCTCGGTGCGCATCTGCGACGGCAAGGGCAAGCCGGTGCCGGCCGGCGAGGTCGGAGTGTTGGAGGTGAAAGGGCCCAACGTGTTCAAGGGCTACTGGCGCAATCCGAAGAAGACGAAGGAGGAGTTCCGCAAGGACGGCTACTTCATCTCCGGCGACCTCGCCACCATGGCCGAGGACGGGCGCGTCACCATCGTCGGGCGCGCAAAGGACCTCATCATCACAGGCGGCTTCAACGTCTACCCCAAGGAGATCGAGGAGGAGCTCAACGCCCTTCCGGGTATCGACGAGTCGGCCGTGGTGGGCGTGCCGCATCCCGACTTCGGCGAAGGCATCGTCGCCGTCGTCACGCCGCAGCCGGGCAGGAAGCCGCCGCGCGAGGCCGACATCCTGGCCGCGCTCGGCAAGCGGCTCGCCAAATTCAAGCTGCCCAAGCGCGTGTTCCTGGCCAAGGAGCTGCCGCGCAACGCCATGGGCAAGGTGCAGAAGAACACGCTCTCGGCCAAGTACCGCACCACCTTCACGGGCTGATTTCCCCTCCCCCGCGCCTTTTCACACGCGGGCCCTCGGGAGTTGTGAGGATCGCCCAGGGGCATGTGGACGATCCGAGGGCAGGTGGGGAGAGGGAGATGCCGCCGGTCTCGCGATGATCCTTCTCCTCAAGGTCTCGCTGCCGCCGCTCCTGGTGGCGCTGGTGTCGCTGGCGGCGCGCTGGTGGGGCCCGACGGTCGGCGGCATGCTGATGGGCCTGCCCTGGCTCACCGGGCCGGTGCTGATCTTCCTCGCTCTCGACAAGGGGCTCGTCTTCGCGGTCGAGGCGTGCACCGGCATCGAGCTGGGCGTCGTCTGCGTGGCGGCCTTCGTGCTGGCCTATGGCGTGGTGTCGACCTTCGCGCGCTGGCCCGTCAGCGTGGTCGCCGGGGCCGTGGCGTTCGCAGCCGGTGCCCTGGCGATCGAGGGCATCGCCCTCTCGCTGCCGGCAGCCGCCGGCGCGGCGGCGGCGAGCCTCGGTGCCGCCTACCTGCTGCTGCCGCGCCCGCGCGCGGCGGTGGCGGCGGCGGCCCTGCCCTGGTGGGACATCCCGGCCCGCATGGGCTCCACGTTCCTGCTGGTGGGCGCCATCCTGCTCTCGGCCGATCTGTTGGGACCGCGCCTGTCGGGGATCGTCTCCACCTACCCGACGATGGTGACGGTGATCAGCGCCTTCACGCACCACCAGTGGGGGCGCGACGCCGTGCGCCGCCTCCTGCGCTCGCTGACGCTGTCGCTGTTGCTGTTCGTGGCGTTCTTCCTCTTGGTCGGCCTCAGCATGCCGGTGGTGGGCTTGGCGGCGTCCTATCTCGTCGCGGCCGCAATGGTGCTGACCATCGACGCCGTCCTGCTCGTGGTGGAGCGGATGCGCCGCAGGTGATGGCGGCTTAGATCACCCCGGCGTCATGGCGCCCACCACCGCCGCCGTCATGAAGGTGGCGAGCGAGCCCGAGATCACCGTGCGCGCGCCGAGGCTCACGATCTCGGCCCGGCGCGAGGGCACCATCGCCACCATGCCGCCGATCAGGATGCCGAGGCTGCCCAGATTGGCAAAGCCGCACAGCGCGTAGGTGAGAATCAGCCGCGAGCGCTCCGACAGGGCGCCGGACGGGATCTGCCCGAGCTGCAGGTAGGCGACGAGCTCGTTGAGGACGGTCTTGACGCCGAGCAGCGAGCCGGCCTTGGCGCACTCCGCCCACGGGATGCCCATGAGCCAGGCGAGCGGCGCGAACAGCCAGCCCAGCATCTGCTCGATGGTGAGCTCGAGCCCGAACGGCGCCAACGCGAAGCCGAGCAGCCGGTTGGCGAGCGCCACCAGCGCCACGGCCACGATCAGCATGGCGGTGACGTTGACCAAGAGCTCGATGCCCTCGCGCGTGCCCTGCGTGACGGCATCCATGCTGGAGTGCGGCGGGTCGTCGATGACGATGTCGGCAGCCTCCTCTCCCTGGGCGAGCGTGGCGGCGCCGTTGGGCACCATCAGCTCGGCCAGCATGAGGCCCGCCGGCACGCTGATGACGGAGGCGACGATCAGATGGCCGGCCGCGCCCGGCAGCACCGGCTCCAGGATGGTGGCATAGAGCGCCAGCACCGTGCCGGCGACCCCGGCCATG
>DASRDL010000426.1:0-2068 GCA_035652635.1 Hyphomicrobiaceae bacterium
ACGACGCCGTCGGACTGGATCTTGCGGTCGCCCTCCATGTGCTCGCCCACCACGTCGACGTAGTCGAAGCGGCCCTCGCGGATCGACAGAATGGTGGCGTCGCCGACGCTGCCGGGCTTCAGGCTGCCGAGCTCGGGCCGCTTCAACGCCATCGCCGCGTTGACGGTGGAGGCGGCGATCACCTCGGGCAGAGGCATGCCGAGGCACAGGAACTTCGACAGCGTCGTCACCTGGTCGAAGGCTGGGCCGTTGATGCACAGCTTGTGCACGTCGGAGGAGATCGTGTCGGGGTAGAAGCCGTTGGCCAGCATGGCCCGCGCCGTCTTGAAGGCGAACGAGCCCTTGCCATGGCCGATGTCGAACTTGACCCCGCGCTTCCTGGCCTCCAGCACCTCGCGCTTGACCGTGCCCTGCTGGGTGGCGGGCGAGTTGGGGAACGGCCGGAAGGCATGGGTGAGCACGTCGCCGGGGCGCAGCCTCTCCAGCACCTCCTCGTAGCTCGGCGGCGGGTGGTCGATGTGGCACATCAGCGGCGTGCCGGCCTCGTTCGCCACCTGCAGGGCGATGTCGAGCGGCACGGTGCCGGAGTTGCCGGAGGCGCCGCGCCCCACCCGTACCTTGATGCCGACGATGACGTCGCGGTTGGCGCTGGCCACCTCCACGGCGCTGATCGGGTCCATCAGGCGCAGCTCCTCGCTCTCGCCCACCATGACGCGGTCCGAGAAGGCGTAGATGCCGGCATGGGAGACGTGCAGATAGGCGAGGATTCGCACCTGGCTCGGCTCGATGACGTGCCGGCGAAAGCCGGCGAAGTTGCCGGGGCCGGCGCTGCCGGTATCGACCGCGGTGGTGACGCCGGAGGTGCGGCAGAACTCCTCCGCGTCGATGCCGAGCGAGGTGCCGCCCCAGTAGACGTGGGTGTGCAGGTCGATGAGGCCGGGGGTGACGATCTTGCCCGTGACGTCGCGCACCTCGGTGGCTTGGCCGCCCTCGAGCTTGGGCCCCACCTTCGCCACCTTGCCGCCGGCGAACGCCACGTCGGTCACGGCATCGAGCCGTTGCGAGGGGTCGATCACGCGTCCCCCGCGCAGGATCAGGTCATAGGTCATCGGGCCACTTGCGCTCCAGTTGTGGCGCGCCGCCTGCCGGCCCGCGCGCCCGCGTTTGTTTGCCCGGAATTCATATCATGGTCCGCGCGCGATGCTCGATCGCCCTGCGCCGCAGGCCTGGCCAGCATCGGCGCTCCGTCGGATTGCTCCGGCGGCGGCGTCGGTTGCAGGGGGATGCGGGAGCCGCGCCGCAATGTCCCGGCGTTCGCCTCACTCCCGGCCAACGCGGCGTGCTATCTGATAGGGAAGACTCCGGCGAGAAGGGAGGCCGAGCCCCGCATGGACCGCAACTGTGCCCCACCGTGGACGCGGATGCCGGCCGCTCAAGCGGCTGCCGTCCTCGTTCTTCTGCTCGCCGCCTCCGGCGCCGCCGCGCTCGAGGCGCAGCCTGGCGAGCAGAAGGCCATCGATGCGTGCGACAAGCGGCTCTGCACCATGCTGCAGAAGAAGGACCCGTCGGGCGAGGACCTGAAGTGCGCGCTGACCAAAACCTTCACCCGATCCACCCTCAAGGAGGGCGACACAACGCAGGTGAAGTGGGGCTTCGGTGATGCCCGCTGCTCCGTACAGATCAACATCACCCGCGCCGCGATCGTCACCGCGGTCACGGCCAAGTCCTACAAATTCTGGGTTCCTCTGACGACCGCCAATTGCGTGGTCGAGCAGGACGGCCAGCTCAAGACGGTGACAGCCAAGCTCGAGCCCAAGATCGAGTTCAAGGACGGTCGCGCCGAGAAGGTGTGGATCAACCTGCGCGAGGTCGAGGGGCCTGCCGCCATCAAGGCCACGCTGACGCTCGGTGCGCAGCTCAACGACAGCGTCGGCCTGTTCCACCGCTCCATGCTGAAGTCGATCAACGGCTACATCTACAAGCTCTGTCCCAAGTATCATCCGCTGACCACCGCGGCCACGTCGGTGCCGGCCAAGCCGTCGCCGCCCAAGCACAAGGCCGCCAAGCC
>DASRDL010000427.1:0-4654 GCA_035652635.1 Hyphomicrobiaceae bacterium
TCCACGGCGCGGGTGTTGCGGCGGAAGCGGGTCGCGAACTCGCGCAGCACGTTGTCGCCGACCGCGTGGCCGTAGGTGTCGTTGACGGATTTGAAGTTGTCGATGTCGACCAGCACCACGGACAGCGGACGGCCGCCTTCCCTCGCCTGCTCGGCCAGCAGCTTGAGGTGCGTCTCCATGTAGCGGCGATTGTGCAGGCCGGTGAGAGCGTCGGTGACGGCGAGCTCGATGCTCTCCTCCAGGCGCCCGCGCAGGTAGTCGGAGTGGCGCTTGCGCCTGATCTGCGTGCGCACCCTGGCGAGCAGCTCGTTGCGGTCCACGGGCCGCGTCAGGTAGTCGTTCACGCCCATGTCGAGCGCGCGCAAGAGCCGCGTCTTGTCGGAGGGCTGCACCACGACGATGATGGGGAGGCGGCGCGTGTGCTCGAGCGCACGCACGCGCCCGCACAACCGCAAGCCGTCGGCCTCGGCGAGGCCGAGGCTGATGATGACGACATCGTAGGGTTTGCGGGCGCCGAGCCGCTGCAGCGCGCCCTGCACGCGCGCCTCGACCTCGACCTGGTGTCCCGCCCTGGCGAGCACGGCGCGCAGCCGGCTCGCGGCCCGATCCTGATCCTCGACCACGAGAATATGGCCACCGGCCTCCGTGCGGGGCCACGCCGACGCGGCCGCGGACAGGATGCCGACCTCGACATCGGTAACCATGCGCAGCATCATTTCGTCGGTCAGCGTCTTGAGCCGGGCCAGGTTGCGGACGCGGGTGATCAGGGCCACGTCGTCGACGGGCTTGGCGAGAAAGTCGTCGGCTCCGGCCTCGAGGCCCTGCACCTTGTCGGCGGCCTGATCGAGCGCCGTCACCATGACGACCGGCACGTGCATGGTCTGGGTGGCGCTCTTGATGCGGCGGCAGACCTCGAAGCCGTCCATGGCCGGCATCATCACGTCGAGCAGCACCACGTCGACGCGCTCGGTGCGCAGGATCTCGAGGGCCTCCTCGCCCGAATGCGCGGTCAGCACGTCGAAGTATTCGGCGGCGAGCCGGGCTTCGAGCAGCTTCACGTTGGCGAGAATGTCGTCGACAACGAGAACGCGACCAGTCATCGGGTACCTTCAGTACGCTACGAGCCCGGCGGCCCTCATACCTCTCCCAGGTACCGGCGCACTGTCTCAAGAAATGTGCCGATGGAAATCGGTTTGGAAATGTAGGCCTCGCAGCCGCCTTCGCGAATCCGCTCCTCGTCGCCCTTCATGGCGAAGGCGGTGACGGCGATCACGGGGATCTCGCGCAGCTCCTCGTCGTCCTTGAGCCAGCGCGTCACCTCCAGACCCGAAACCTCGGGCAGCTGGATGTCCATGAGGATCAGGTCGGGTCGCTTCTCACGTGCGATCCTGAGCGCATCCATGCCGCTGCGGGTCTGCAGCGTCCGGTAGCCGTGCGCATCGAGAAGATCGTGGAAGAGCTTCATGTTGAGCTCGTTGTCCTCCACGATCAGGACGGTCTTGGCGACACGCGGCGCTTCGGGCCGGCGGCCCGTCATGGCCCTACTGGTTTCCTGGTAGGTCATAGCCCCTGGACAGCCCGAATCCGCCGCTTCCCGCTCTCTTGCACCGATTCGAGGCGGGCCCAGCATCCGAGTCTGCTACAGAACGCCTACCAACTGTTTAAGATGCGGTGCACAGGTTGGCGGTTCGCACGGGAGGAGGTCATGCGGGGCCATGCAGGAGCAACCGCAAAAATGCATCGCGAGGCAGCGGAAGCCCTTGCCTTGCAAGGACTTGCCTTCCTGGCGGAGGATGCCGGGCGGATGCGCCGCTTCCTCGAACTTACCGGTCTTGAGCCCGCGGACGTGCGCGCCAGCGCCGATTCGCCCGAGCTGCTGGCAGCGGTGCTGGAGCACCTGAGCGGAGACGAATCACTGCTCCTGGTGTTCGCGGCCGGACACGGCGTCCCGCCGCAGAGCATCGCCCAGGCGCTGGCGCTGTTCGAGGGGAGGCGCGCATGAGCCCATCCGCGCCGCCGGCCGCAGCGTTGCGGATCGGCATCGACCTCGGCGGCACCAAAATCGCCGGCGCGCTGCTGGGCGCAGGCGGCCGGCCGCTCGCCGAGCACCGCATGCCGGCCCCCCGCCACGACTACGGCGCCACCATCCGCGCCATCGCCGAGACCGTGTGCACGCTCGAGCGGCAGGCGGGCGTCACGGGGAGCATCGGCATCGGCATTCCAGGGTCGGTGGCGCCGGGCAGCGGGCTCGTGCAGAACGCCAACTCGACTTGGCTCAACGGCAAGCCGTTCGCGCGCGACCTCGAGGCGCAGCTTGCCCGTCCGGTCAGGCTCGCCAATGACGCCAACTGTTTTGCCCTGTCCGAGGCGGTGGATGGAGCCGGTGCGGGCGCACGCGCCGTGTTCGGCGTGATCCTGGGCACCGGCTGCGGCGGCGGTCTGGTGTTCGACGGCAAGCTCATCGATGGCCCGCGCGGCATCGGCGGCGAGTGGGGACACAACCCGCTGCCCTGGTCCGGTCGAGGCGAGCATCCCGGCGAGCGCTGCTGGTGCGGCCGGCTCGGCTGCCTGGAGACGTGGGTGTCGGGCACCGGGCTCGAGGCCGACCACGCGCGCGTCACCGGCGAGCGGCTCTCCGCCGAGGAGATCGCCGCCCGCGCCGGCCGCGGCGAGGCTTCGGCACGTGCCACGCTCGACCGGCACGCCGGCCGGCTCGCGCGCGGGCTCGCCCACGTCATCAACATCTTCGACCCGGACGTGATCGTGCTGGGCGGCGGCCTTTCCAAGCTCGCGCACCTCTACGAGGTGGTCCCGGCGCTGGCGGCGCCTTACGTCTTCGCCGACCCCGCCCGCGTCGTCATCAAGCCGCCGGTGTGGGGCGATGCCGGCGGCGTGCGCGGCGCCGCCTGGCTGTGGGGCGGGCCGTAAGACGGCCTACCTCGGCTCGCACTTGCTCGGCGTGTGGAAGACGATTTCCTTGATCTCGCCCTGGATGGCGAACTCGCCGTAGTCGATGAACAGCTTGCGGCTGACGCCGTTCTCGAAGAACAGGAAGCTCAGCTCGTAGACCGGCACGGCATCCTTCTTGTCCGAGCCCGGCTCGAAGTAGCCGATCGACACGGGCCATGCGGCGAGGCTGTCGAGCCGCTCGGCGTTCTTGACCGCCGGCAGGGCCCGGTTGCTTCCCGGCGGCTGGTAGCGGCCGATGAAGGAAACGGTGTCGTAGACCTTCTCGCCCTTCTCCGAGCCGTCGTAGAGGTCGGCACGGAAGATGTTTTTGCCCAGCTTGGCCGCAGCCAGCAGGGCGATCGAATGCTGGACCGGGAAATAGACGCTCGCCGGCAGCGAGAGGTCCTTCTTGTCGGGCTTCGTCAGCTCGACCTTGATGTCGTCGGCCGTGCTGGGCCTCGCCGCATCGCCGGCGGTGATCTCGGTCGGCTTCTCGTCGCGGAACTGGCTGGAATTGAAGCGGAAGCGCTTGCCAGTCCCCTCCTCCCAGCTGTTGGAGCGCAGGTCGCTCAGCATGGTGGTGCCGCTCTGGTTGACCAACCGCGTCACGAATCGCATGTTCTGCGTGTAGCCCTCGCAGGCGGAGCCAGTCAGCTCGTAGACCATGCGGCCGGAGACGGCGGTAACGCCGGTGCCGCCGCGGGCCGATGCCATCGTCATCTCGTAGACGGCACGATGGGGGGCGAGCACGATGCCCTCGCCCGCGGCCGAGGCCGGTGAACCCGGCCAGGCGACGGCCAGGGCCAAAGCCAGCATCGCCAGCTCAACGTGCGCGCGGCTCGGCCGAGGATGGGTCATGGGCGGTCTTTGTTCGCTCAGAGAAGGGCACTTCTAAGGCCTTTGCGCCTTGCAATAGCGCAATTGTCGGTCATTCTCCAGCATAGTACAGGGCATCGGTCGCCTTGCCGCGGACGAGGCTGTGGACCCGTGCCGGAGCCTGACACGGGGGCGGGGCCGAGCTCTGTACAACCGGACCCAAGTCGGGAGAAAAGCAAATGCTGAAGCTGTGGGGGCGGATAAACTCCATCAACGTGCAGAAGGTGCTGTGGGCGCTGGAGGAGCTTCGCGTTCCCTACGAGCGCATCGACGCCGGCATGGCCTTCGGCGTGGTCAACGAGCCCTTCTACAAGCGCATGAACCCCAACGCGCGCGTGCCGACCATCGACGACGACGGCTTCGTGCTGTGGGAGTCGAACGCCATCGTGCGCTACCTCGCGGCCAGGCACGGCGCCGGCACGCTCTGGCCCGACGATGTTCGCCAGCGCGCCGATGCCGACCGCTGGATGGACTGGGCCTCCAATCACATCGGCCCCGCCATCGGGCCGGCCTTCGTCGGCCTCGTGCGCACGCCGGCCGACAAGCGCAACATGGCCGCGATCGAAGCCAGCGCCGAGGCCACCGCGCAGCAGTTCCAGGTGCTGGAGCAGTGCCTGGAGGGGCGCGACTACGTGGCGGGCAAGAGCTTCACCGTGGGCGACATCGCCGTCGGCGTCTACGTCTGGCGCTGGTCGGCGCTCGATGTGAAGCGGCCGCACCTGCCTCGGGTCGAGAGCTATCACGAGCGACTGAAGCTGCGGCCCGCCTTCAAGAAGCACATCATGCTGCCGCCGAGCTGACCGATCTCGCCGAGGATTTCGCCTCAGCC
>DASRDL010000428.1:0-3982 GCA_035652635.1 Hyphomicrobiaceae bacterium
GGCACGCTCCCTCTCGGCCTCGGCGATGAGGCGGCGCGCCTCCTCGGTGAGCTTCGCCTGCTCGTCGGCCGCCCGCATTTCCTCGGCCTCGCGGCGCGCCCGCGACAGCATGTCGGCCTCGTCGGCCTGACGCCGCTCGGCTGCCAGCCGCGACGCCTCGGCCGCCTGATCGGCTGCGCGCCGCTTCGCCACAGCGGCCCTGCGTGCGGCCTCGGCCTTGCGTCGGGCCGCGCGCTTCTCTTCCTCGGCCTTCCTGTCGGCGGCCTGCTTCCTGGCGTCGGGGAGGGTGCCGGTGTCCTTGTCGCCCGCTTTCTTGGCCTCGCTCCTCTTGCTCTCGCCCCGGCCTGGCTCGCTCTTCTTCTTGGCGTCGTCCTTGTCGCCAGCCGCGAACTTCTCGGCCATCTTGTGGGCAGCCTCGTTCGCCCCACCCGGCGCGCCGAGCGCAAGTGTGACGGCGGCCACGACAATCGCGCCCAGCGCAACCGCCCTACCGGACATTCGCCAACTCCTGAAGTGATCCCGCGGGCGACAGGCAAGACCGGCCGTCGCCTCCACCGTTGGGCCCACCATCTTGGCGCGGTTTGCGGCGGAAAGCGGGAGCTTGGCTGAACGGCGCCTGAACGGCCTCAGGCGGGCGCGAGTGCCCGCAGGCCCTCGCGATAGGTCGGATAGAGAAGCTCCACCCCCAGGCTCGCCTTGATGCGGGCGTTGCTCACGCGCTTGCTTTCACTCCAGAAGCTCGCAGCCATACCGCTCAGGCCCGCCTCCTCGAAGGCGACCTCCGGAGGTACAGGCAACCCCAAGAGCTCGGCGGCATAGGCAACCACGTCCTGCGGCGGCGCCGGCTCGTCGTCGCTCACGTTGAAGACGGCGTGGCCTGTCGACTTGTCGATGGCTGCAGCCAGCACGCGGGCGATGTCATCGACATGGATGCGGTTGAACACCTGTCCCGGCTTGACGATGCGGCGCGCCGTGCCGGCCTTGAGATTGTCGATCACGCTGCGGCCAGGCCCGTAGATGCCCGACAGGCGGAATACCTCTACGCGCCGGCCCGTCTCGCTGCCGAACGCGAGCCATGCCGCCTCGGCCTCGACGCGCCGTAGCGCACGCTCCGACCTCGGTCGGGTCGGCGTCGTCTCGTCCACCCACTGACCCTGCCAGTCGCCGTACACGCCGACGGTGGAGAGATAGCCGATCCAGCAGAGGTCCGGCAGGGCGGCCAGGTCGTCACGGAAGTGGCGCAGCACCGGATCGCCTTCGAGGTCCGGCGGCACGCTGACGAGCACGTGGCTGCTCCCGGCGAGCAGCGCGCGCACATCGGTGGAGGGGGCATCGCCGCGGAAGGCCGCCAGCCGCGCGCCGAGTGGGGGCGCCGCCCCGCCGATGTTGGTCCTGGTGCCGGCGAGGGCCCGGGTGCGGCCGCTCAGCAGCGAGGCCAGCGCCTCCGCGCTGTAGCCGAAACCGAAGCAGAAGAGCCGCATTTAAGCCTCCCATTCCGCCCGCACCACGTCGTCCGTCTCCCGGCCGATACGGCTCTGCCTCACGCGGTCCGCGTAGCCCGGCTCGGCCAGGCGCCGCACGGCCCATACGGCCATGGCCCGCACCAGCGGGGAAGCGTCGTCGAGCAGGCGCTCCGCCGCCGGCAGCAGCTCTGCATCGCCGGAGTTGCCGGCGGCGATGAGGGCGTTGCGCACCACCCGGTCGCGACCGGTGCGTTTCACCGGAGTGCCGGCGAAGCGGCGGCGGAAGGCGGCATCGTCGAGCGCCAGCAACTCGGCCAGCGGCGGCGATGCGGCGCCCGGCAGGGCCGCAAGGCGCGTGTTGCGGGCGGCGGCGGCAAACTTGTTCCACGGACACACGGCGAGGCAGTCGTCGCAGCCGAACACGCGGTTGCCGATGGCCTCGCGGAACTCGGGTGCGATGTGGCCCCTGTGCTCGATCGTGAGGTAGGCAATGCAACGCCGTGCGTCGAGCTGGTAGGGTGCCGGGAACGCATCGGTGGGGCACACGTCGAGGCAGCGCCGGCACGTCCCGCAGTGGTCCGTCTCCGGCGCGTCGGGCTCGATCCTGGCCGCCGTCAGGATGGCGCCGAGGAAGAGCCACGAGCCGAACTCGCGCGAGACGAGGTTGGTGTGCTTGCCTTGCCAGCCCAC
Organism: Hyphomicrobiaceae bacterium; assembly: GCA_035652635.1. GTDB lineage: Bacteria > Pseudomonadota > Alphaproteobacteria > Rhizobiales > Hyphomicrobiaceae > AWTP1-13. The sequence continues at coordinate 2,154 of DASRDL010000428.1, forward strand.
GCCGGCCGCCTCGGCCAGCGGCTTTTCCATGAGCGGAGCCGTGTCCACGAACACCTTGACCTCCGCGCCGCTCGCCCGCACCAGGCTGGCGGCCACGCGCTTGAGGCCGCTGCGGACGATGTCGTGATAGTCCCTGCCCTGGGCATAGCAGGAGATGGCGGCCCGGCCGGGCTCGCCCAGCACGGCCAACGGGTCGCGGGCCGGCGCATAGTTGAGCCCCAGCATGATGACCGAGCGGGCCTCCGACCACAGACTCAGCGGGTGCCTCCTGCGCTCGGCCGTTGCCGTCATCCAGCCCATGTCGCCATGCCGGCCCTCGTCGAGGAACGCCTTCAGCCGCTCACCGACCGCCGGACCGATGGCATCGGGTGCGGCGACGCGCGCGATGTCGAACCCCGCCGCGCGCGCCTCGGCCAGCACCAGCTGCTTGAGACCTTGGGTCATCGACCGAGGTTAGCAAGGCAATGGGCAGCAGGCAGCAGGCTACCGGCAATGGGCGGTGTCGCCTGCCTCCCCGCCTCCTGGCCGGCGATGCGCACCGGCCACAACCAGCAGACAATCCCGCGGCGGCGCTTGAGGTGGAGCAGCGGGCCGCGTACGGCAAGGTGACGTGGTGTGGTGAGACGGCGAGTGAAAAGGCGAGATGACGGTACGCGGTTCGTCGTGAGCGGACCTCGCCGCTCGCCACTCACTACCTCACGGCTCGCCATCTCTCCACCCAGCCTCTCGGGAAAACGCGGATGAACACCTGGCACGTGATTCTGCTCGGCCTGCTGGAGGGGCTGACCGAGTTTCTGCCGGTGTCCTCGACCGGCCATCTCCTGCTCGCCGGCCACTTCCTGGACTTCAAGTCGCCCGGCAAGACCTTCGAGGTGCTGATCCAGCTGGGCTCGATCCTTGCCGTGCTGACGGTCTATTCCGGCCGGCTCCTGCGCATGCTGTTCGACCTCGGCCACGATCCGCGCACGCGCCGGTTCGTGTTGGCCGTGCTCGTGGCTTTTCTGCCGGCGGCGGTAATCGGCGCCGGGGCGCACAAGTACATCAAGGAGTTTCTGTTCGAATCGCCGTTGCTCGTATGCACGTCGCTGATCGTCGGCGGCGTCGTGCTGCTCGCCGTCGACAATATGCGCCTTTCGCCGCGCTACCACGACGTGATGGACTATCCCGTGGGGCTCGCCTTCCTGATCGGCCTCGCCCAATGCCTGGCCATGATCCCCGGCGTGTCGCGCTCGGGCGCCACCATCGTCGCCGCCCTGCTGCTCGGCACCGACAAGCGCTCGGCGACAGAGTTCACCTTCTTCCTGGCCATGCCGACCATGACCGGCGCCTTCGCCTACGACCTCTACAAGAACTACGGCGCACTGTCGGCCGGCGACCTGCAAAGCATCGCACTCGGCTTCACCGTGGCGTTCATCGCCGGCGTGGTGGTGGTACGCTACCTGTTGCAGTTCGTCGGCACGCACGGCTTCGCACCGTTCGCCTGGTGGCGCATCCTGGTGGGCGGCATCGGTCTCGGCGCGCTGGCGGTGCTGGGCTAGCAACCCTCTCGGGCCTACGCGGCGTGCACCGCCGGCTCGGTCAGCACGGAATAGAGCGCGGCGCGGTCGCGGGAGGCGCGCAGCTTGTCTATGGTGGCGGGCTCGCGCAAGAGGCGCGAGATGCGCGCCAGCGCCTTGAGGTGGTCGGCGCCGGCGTGCTCCGGCGCCAGCAGCAGGAAGATCAGGTCCACGGGCTCGCCGTCGAGCGCCTCGAACTCGATCGGCTCCTCCAGCCGCGCGAACACGCTGAGGATCTTGCGCAGCGCCGCCAGGCGTCCGTGCGGAACGGCG
>DASRDL010000429.1:0-2296 GCA_035652635.1 Hyphomicrobiaceae bacterium
ATGGCGCGGCCGCACGTGGCCACCATCACCACGGTGGAGCCGGTGCACCTCGGCCAGTTCGCCTCCGTGGAGGCCATTGCCGAGGCCAAGGCCGAGATATTCTCCGGTCTGGTTCCGGGCGGCGCCGCGGTGCTGCCGCGCGACAATCCGCACTTCGAGCTGCTGCGCGAGCGGGCAGCCGCCGTCGGCGCCAAAATCGTCACCTTCGGCTATCACGACAAGGCCGACTTCCGCGCGCTGCAGGCGGACCCGGGCCCGAAGGGCTCCTCGGTCATCGCCGGGCACGGCTCGCAGCGCTTTCCCTACCGCATCGGCGCTCCGGGCGACCACTATGTGCGGAACTCGCTGGCGGTGCTGGCCACGCTCTCGGCGCTCGGCGCCGACATCATGCGCTGCCTGCCGGGGCTCGCCCGCGTCACGGCGCCGCCCGGCCGCGGCGCGCGCACGCTGCTCGACGTGCCGGGCGGCCAGCTGCTTCTCATCGACGAGAGCTACAACGCCAACCCGGCCTCGGTGCGCGCGGCGCTGGCGGCCATGGGACAGACGCCGCGCGAGGCCTTCCCGCGCCGGGTCGCCGTGCTGGGCGACATGCTCGAGCTGGGCGATGCGTCCGAGAGCCTGCACCGCGGGCTGAAGGACGCCATCTCGGCCGCAGGCGTCGACCTGGTGCTCGCCTGCGGGCCGATGATGCAGCTGCTGCTCGCCGACCTTCCCCAGACCAGGCAGGGCGGCTGGGCGCCGACCTCGGCCGAGCTCGAGCCCCTCATGCTCGACGCCGTCAAAGCCGGCGACGTGGTAATGGTGAAGGGCTCGCTGGGCACGCGCATGGCGCCGCTGGTGGCGGCGCTCGTTGCACGCTTCGGACCGGGGAGGCCGGGAGGGTAGAGAGAATGCTCTATGCGCTGGTGAGCTTCAGCGACCAGATCGGGCCGCTGAACGTTTTCCGCTACATCACCTTCCGCACCGGCGGCGCCATCATGACGGCGCTGCTGTTCGTGTTCCTCTTCGGTCCCGCCATCATCGACCTGTTGCGCCTGAAGCAGGGCAAGGGCCAGCCGATCCGCGAGGACGGGCCGGCCACCCATTTCGCCAAGGTCGGCACGCCGACCATGGGCGGGCTCATGATCCTGTCGGGCGTCACCGTGTCGACGCTGCTGTGGGCGAACTGGGCCAACTGGTACGTGTGGATCGTGCTGTTCGTCACGCTCTCCTACGGCGCCATCGGCTTCTACGACGACTACCTCAAGGTCACGCGCGCCAAGTCGGCCGGCGTCTCCGGCAAGCTGAGGCTGCTGGCCGAGATAGCCGTGGCAGCCGCCGCGGCCTGGGCGGTGATGCGGGTCGGCAGCGCCGGCTTCTCCTCCTCGCTCACCGTGCCGTTCTTCAAGAACGTGGTGATCCCTCTGGGCTTCCTGTTCATCCTGCTCGGCGTCTTCGTCATCGCCGGCGCCGGCAATGCCGTGAACCTCACCGACGGCCTCGACGGCCTCGCCATCGTGCCCGTCATGATCGCCGCCGCCACTTTCGGCCTCATCGCCTACCTGACGGGCAACGCCAACTTCGCGCGCTACCTGCAGATCCACTACGTGCAGGGCGCCGGCGAGCTCGCCGTCATCTGCGGCGCGCTGATCGGGGCCGGGCTCGGCTTCCTGTGGTTCAACGCGCCTCCGGCCATGATCTTCATGGGCGACACCGGCTCGCTGGCGCTGGGCGGTGCGCTCGGCGCCATCGCCGTCGCCACCAAGCACGAGATCGTGCTCGCCATCGTCGGCGGACTGTTCGTGCTCGAGACGCTGTCGGTGATCATCCAGGTGGCGTCCTACAAGCTCACGGGCAAGCGGGTGTTCCGAATGGCGCCGCTGCACCACCATTTCGAGCAGAAGGGCTGGCACGAATCGACCGTGGTGGTGCGTTTCTGGATCATCTCCGTCGTGCTGGCCCTCATCGGCCTCGCCACGCTCAAATTGCGGTAGTGCAGCGGGCCGAGTTGCGATGTGGTCGCCCCGCGCCGCATGTCATCCCGGCCGAGCGCGCAGCGCGCGAGCCGGGAGCCAGTGCTGCAGCCTGGCCGCGCCTGGGTAGATATTGCGCTGACGCGAAATTCCGGCATGTCACTGCGCTGAGAAGTGCCTCAGTCCTCGCACCACAGGCGGGTGAGGTTGGCGGCGCACTTGGCGAGCAGATCGCCGTCCTCGGTCTTGCCTTCGCGGTCGAACAGGCGCCGACGCGCCGTCTCCAGATCGAACAGCAGCTCGCGCTTGGCCGCATCGCGGATGTAGCTGCGCACCCAGCCGAC
>DASRDL010000430.1:0-2169 GCA_035652635.1 Hyphomicrobiaceae bacterium
GCCACGGCGACCTCGCTCAGCCGCGCATCCGGGAAGCCGACCACGGCCGCGGCATTGATGGCCGGGTGGGTCATCAGGTAGGCCTCGACCTCCAGCGGATCGACGTTCTCGCCGCCGATCTTCAGCATGTCCTTGTAGCGGCCCATGAAGCGCAGGTGCCCGTCGGGGCGCATCAGCCCCATGTCGCCGGTGTGCAGCCAGCCGTCGCGGTCGACGGCCTTGGCCGTTTCCTCCGGCTTGCGGTAGTAGCCCTGCATGACGGTGTAGCCGCGCACGAGGATCTCGCCCGGCGCGCCCACCGGCTGATCGCGCCCCGTACCCGGGTCGAGGATCCTGATCTCGTAGCCCGGTGCCGGATAGCCCGAGGCCTCGGTGCATTGCTCCTCGCTGGAGTCGAGGGCGCTCAGCGCCGCGCCGACGCCGACCTCGCTCATGCCGAAGCCGGAGAGGAAGCGGCCGAACACCTTGCGCGCCTCCCGCGCGATCGGCATCGAGCTCGACATCCCCGTGGCCAGAATGCCGGTGCGGATGCTGGAGGTATCGCAGGGCCGCCGGCGATAGGCCTGCAGCAGGTCTTTGAAATGCGTGTCGAAGCCGTGGAGGATCGTGGCCCGCTCCGCTTCGATCAGGCGCAGGCTCTCGTCGGGATCGAAGGTCTGGGTGAGGACCTGCCGGGCGCCGGTTGCCAGCGACATCAGCATGCCCTCCGAGAACCCGAACAGGTGATAGAGCGGCAGATACATGAGGATGGTGTCCGCCGGCGTGATGGCCATGCGGAACGCGCGCTCCACGATGTTGCGCACCATGATGTGGGAGTGCATCACGCCCTTGGGGAACCCGGTGGTGCCCGAGGTGTAGATGATGAAGGCGGTGGCATCCGGATCGACGGCCGCCACCCTGGCGCGCAGGGCAGCCTCGGACACGCGCGTCCCGGCGTCGAGCAGCGACGGCCAGCCGATCGTGCCCGGCGCCGCATCGTCGCCCAGCACGATCAGGCGCCGCAGCGCCGGCAGCTTCGGATCGCGCACGGCGTCACCGGCGGCGCCGAGAGACGGCAGCAGCGCGCGCACCATGCCGAGGTAGTCGATCGGCCCCGAGCGCGCCGCGATGATGAGCGTGCTCGAATCCGACTGGCCCAGGACGTAGGCGGCATCCTCGCTGCGGAAGCGCGTGTTGATCGGCACCAGCACCGCGCCGATCCGCATCACCGCCAGCGCCGCCGTGATCCACTCGGGCCGGTTCATCATCCACAGCGAGACCTTCTCGCCGGGGGCAATGCCCAGAGCGACGAGGCCGCGGGCAACGGCGTCGACATCCCGCGCAAGCTCCGCGAACGTCAAGCGGCGGCCCTCGAAGAGGAGGGCCTGGCGCGCTCCGTCGCGCGCAAGGCGCTCATCCAGGAGCGAGCCGATCGTGCGCTTCGGGAACCAATCGCCGGCCATGTGCCACCTCCTGCCGTCCGTGGCTGCCGTCCCCCTGTTCCGCCGCTATGCCAGAACGAAGCCTTCGTAGCCTCGGGCGGCAACCTCCTCGCACTTCTCGCGGTACTTCGGGGCGCCGCCCGCGTAAGCCATGAAGGTGCGCTTCTGTCGACCGGCAACGTTGCGGTTGATGCCCGTCATCCAGGAGTCCACCTCCAGCAGCAGAAGGCGCGCCGCGCTCTCGTGCACGTGCTGGGTCCAGGCCGCCTCGGCCGCCTCGCTCACCTCGACGCGGGTGTAACCCTTCTCCCCCATGTGGCGCAGCAGGTCGGTCACCCAGTCGACGTTCTGCTCGATGCAGCGCGGGATGTTGCAGAAGGTGGCAGCGTTGTGCGGCCCCACCAGGGTCAGCATGTTGGGGAAGCCGGCGACCTGCAGCCCGAGGTAGGTGCGCGGGCCGTCGGCCCACTTGTCCTTGAGGCGCAGCCCGCCGCGCCCGCGGATGTCGATGCGGTCGAAGGCGCCGGTGATGGCATCGAAGCCGGTGGCGTAGACGATCATGTCGAAGCGATGCTCGGCGTCGCTGGTCTTGATGCCGTCCGCCGTAATCCGCTCGATCGGCGTCTCGCGCAGGTCGACGAGGCGGACGTTGGGCTGGTTGTAGACCTCGTAGTAGCCGCTCTCCAGCGGCACGCGCCGGGTGCCGAAGCCGTGATTGGTGGGGATCAGCTTCTCGGCCAGCGCCGGA
>DASRDL010000431.1:0-4027 GCA_035652635.1 Hyphomicrobiaceae bacterium
GGCGTGCCCGGCGTCGGCAAATCGACCCTGATCGACCAGCTGGGCATGAACCTCGTCGAGCAAGGCCACAAGGTGGCGGTGCTGGCGGTCGATCCGACCTCGACCCGCTCGGGCGGCTCCATCCTCGGCGACAAGACGCGCATGGCCCGCCTCGCCCAGAGCCGTTCCGCCTTCATCCGTCCCTCCCCGACCTCCGGGACCCTGGGTGGCGTCGCAGCCAGGACGCGCGAGACCATGGTGCTGGTGGAGGCCGCGGGTTTCGACGTGGTGCTGGTGGAGACCGTGGGCGTCGGCCAATCCGAGGTGGCGGTGGCCGGCATGGTCGACTTCTTTCTGCTCCTGATGCTCGCCGGCGGCGGCGACGACCTGCAGGGCATCAAGCGTGGCATCATGGAGATCGCCGACATGATCGCCATAACCAAGGCTGACGGCGACAACGTCGCCCGCGCCAGGCGCGCGCAGTCGATCTACCAGGGCGCGCTCGCCATCCTGACTCCCACCTCGCCCAACTGGACCACGCCGGTGCTCACCGTCTCCTCCAGCGAGAACCGCGGCCTCGACCGGCTGTGGCAGCTGATCGAGGAGCATCGCCGGCGCATGACTGCCTCCGGCGAGCTCGCGGCCCGCCGCGGCGCCCAGGCGGTGGCGTGGATGCATGACCTCTTGCAGGCGCGCCTGCTCGCGACGCTCGAAGCCGACCCGCAGGTCGCGCGGCGGCGGGCGAAGCTCGAGGCCGAGGTGCGCGCGGGAAAGCGCACGCCGGCCTTGGCGGTCGACGAGCTCGTTGCCATGATGCGCGCCGGCCGGGGTTCAGCGGAAGGAGGCAGGGCGTGAGCGCCTTTTCGGTCGAAGCCGGGCTGCCGCGGCGCGCCGATGCCCGCCGTCGGGCGCGCACCACGGTGCTCGTCACCGGCTTCGGGCCGTTCCCGGGCGTGCCCGTCAACGCCACCATGCGGCTCCTGCCGGAGCTCGCGCGCGCGGCGGAGCGGCAGTTTCCGGACGTGCATCTCGCCGCCGAGGTGCTGCCGACGGAGTGGCTGGCCGCCCCGCGCCGGCTGGAGCGGCTGCTCGCCGATCTCGCGCCCGACTTCGCGTTGCACTTCGGCGTCTCCTCGCGCGCCCGCGGCTTCGAGATCGAGCGCCGCGCGCGCAACGTCTGTGCGGTGCAGCCCGATGCGTCGGGCCTGCCGCCGGCGGCGGCCCGGCTGAGCGACGGCGGCGCCGAGCATCTCCACGCCAGCGTGCCGGTGGCGCACATCGTGGAGCGGCTGCGCCGGCGCGGCATACCGGCTTTCGTGTCGCGCGATGCCGGTGCCTACCTGTGCAACGCCACGCTCTACCACTCGCTCAGCAGCGGCCGGCAGGCGCCCGGCCGCCGTATCGGCTTCGTGCATCTGCCGGCCAGTCTCGCCCGGCCGGGGGGCGCCAACCGCGGCCGCACCGGCGCCTGTCCGCTGACGTGGGCGCAGACACTGGAGGGCGCGCTGGAGATCCTGGCCGCCTGTCTGGCGCGCCCGCCCGTTGCATCGAACCGGAGGCCGTAACCCGACACTCTGGGGACTGCCCGATTTTGGGTTGCGTGCCCGGCGCCGATCCGATTCGTCACTGGTTGGGTTTGGGAGGCACACCTATGGCCGACGAGATCGTCACCATCGAGAGGGGGCTGGGGCCCGAGGGGCGCATCGCCGTCGTCCGGCTCGACCGCGGCGATGCCATCAATGCGCTCTCGCCGGAGGTGATGCGCCGTCTGCGGAGCGCGGCGCAAACCTTCGAGGACGACCTCGCCACCTCGGTCGTGATCCTCACCGGCAACGTGCGCGCCTTTTCGGCGGGCTTCGACCTCAAGGATGCGGAAGGCCGCGCGCGGGCCGGTCTCGGCCTCGGCGAGCGGCGGGCGTCGCTCAAGATCGGACCGCGTCTGTGCCGGGCCTGGTGGGAGATGGAGCAGGTGACGATCGCTGCCATCGAAGGGCCATGCATCGGCGGCGGCGTGGCACTCGCGGCCGCGCTCGATTTCCGCTTCTGCGGCGCGAGTGCGCACTTCCGCATCCCCGAGGTGGCGCTCGGCATGAACATGAGCTGGGGCTCGCTGCCGCGCCTGCTCGCCCTGATGGGCCCGGCGCGCACCAAGCAGGCCGTGATCCTGGCTTCGGATCGCATTTCTTCGGAGGAGGCACGCGAATGGGGGCTGGTCGAGAAGGTGGTGCCCGATGGCCGGGCCCTGCCCGAGGCGATGACGTTCGCGGAGCGTATCGCCGCCCTGCCGCCGTTGCCCGTGGCGATGACCAAGACCAGCATCAACCGGCTCGCCGGCGCGCTCGACGAGCTCGCCGCACACATGGACACCGACCAGTTCGCGCTCGCCGCCTCGAGCGAGGATCACGCCGAGGGCGTCGCCGCCTTTCTCGAACGCCGCAAGCCCCGCTTCCGCGGGCGGTGAGCGCCACCGCGGCGCGGGCTTCGGCCTCGGACCCGAGACCAGGCCACTCACGTGGCCCGATCGACGAGCGGTCGAGGCCCGACGAAGCCTTTGATCACGTTGGCCCTGGCCGAATACCCGATGCCACCGGGCAAGGCTCGCAGATCGGCGCGAACCGCCTCCCTCAGGGCCTGTCTGTCCATCGAGGACATGGCATCGATGATCTTAGTGGTCGGCGCATAATGCGGTGTCTGTGACAGCCAGAACTCTTCGAAGCTCGAAAAGGAAACCGCAACCTCGACGGTCGCGGCGGCGACCCCCTTCAGTCCCCCGTTCGCGAAAAGATCGGTCAGGGCGGCAACGGTCGATGCATCCGTGCCGGGAATGGCGGGCGGGGCAATGCCGAACCGCCGGATCGCGTGCCGCAACGGCCCGCTCGGCGAAAGCTGCGCCGAAAAATCCCAGACGCACGCGGCGATGAGGCCGCCGGGGCGCGCAACACGGCGCATCTCGGACATCGCGCGCACCCGATCGGGTACGAAATTCAGGACCAGCGAAGATGCGACTACGTCGAAGGTCCGTCTGCGAATGGCAAGTCCTGCGCTTCGGCGATACGGAACTCCGCGTTCATGAGCGGGACGCGCTTCCGGCCGCTGGCAATTTGCGACTCCGCCGGGTCGACCGCGGCACCCTACCCGTTGCTCCTGCTGGACAGCGGGTACGGCCTTCGCAGGGCCTTTGACGCAGCCTGCCGCCTCGCGGGCCTCAGACCCAACATTCGGCTCGAGACGCGCTCTCCCCATACCTTGCTGGCTCTCGCCGAAGCCCGGCACGGGGTGGCCATCATTGCGTCCACGTTCCGGGCGCAGCGCTACGACTCGAGGATCGTTCGCATCGTGTTTCGGGGCCGACCGCTGCGCGAGCCGCTGGCCGTGTTGTGGGACAAGCGCCGTCCGCTACCGCGCTACGCCAAGGCCTTTTGCCAAATGTGGGCCGAGCATGTGCGCGCCGTATTTCCGATCACGCGGCAGACCGAGCCGGTGCCGGATGCCGAAAAGAAGCGAACCAAAGGCCGTCGAGCGCGAAGCAACCGCGGTCACCCGAGGTGAACCGACATGAACAAGGCCGGCCTCACGTCGCAGTGACCCGCGCTCAGCGGATCATGCGGCCGAGGATGGCGGCGGCGACCCGCGCCGGCCGGATGCGCGCAATTTGCGTGCTGTAGCGTCCCGAATATATGTGGCGGATGAGATCGGACCGTGCGGCCTGGTCGTGCTCGAAACGGATGGCGAATTCTTCCTGCCCCATCCGCGCGATCCTTCCCGGCACGCACAGATCGCCGATCACGACCGTCATTTCCGAGCCCGCGCTTGCGGGCGCCCTGCCCTCGAGCCGGATCCCGGTGAGAGAGACGTCCAGCACCGGGAATTGCCATCGGGTATCGCCGTGCCGCAGCTCGGCCCATTCCGTCGACTTGAGGCGCTCCGCGGTCCGATAACGCGGCTGCTCGATGCAAACCACACAAGCAACGGCCAGGACGACGAGATTGTACCAGCTCCAGAACAGGCACAGGGCGCTGGAGTCGCGCAGCGTCGTGGTGTCCTCGAC
>DASRDL010000432.1:0-5115 GCA_035652635.1 Hyphomicrobiaceae bacterium
CCCGACGGCTCGAAGCTGCTCGCCGTGATCGACTGGGAGCTCTCCACCATCGGCCACCCGTTCTCGGACCTCGCCTACCAGTGCATGCAGTGGCGCTTTCCCAACCACGAGACCATGCGCGGGCTCGCCGGCGTCGACCGCAGGGCGCTCGGCATCCCGACGGAGGAGGAGTACGTCGCCAGGTACTGCGAGCGCGTGGGCATATCCGGCATCCCGACCTGGAAATTCTGCCTCGCCTTCTCCTTCTTCCGCCTCGCCGCCATCGTGCAGGGCGTCAAGAAGCGCGGGCTCGACGGCAACGCCTCCAATCCGGAGAAGGCGCTCAAATCCGGCGAGCGCATCCCGCTGATGGCGCGGATGGGCGTGGAGGTGATCGAGGCAAACCCGTAGGTCGGGCCGCGCCAGGCACAGACCCGACACATTCAGAGTGCCGTGCTCGGAGCTCCTTCCCAGCCGTAACCTCCGGAAGCCCGCCCCATGCCCGCAACCCTTCGCAACAACCCCGCGCGCAGCCGCTACGAGATGGATGTCGAGGGCCGCGTCGCCCTCGTGCACTACAAGCTGGCACCCGGTCTCATCACGCTCTGGCACAGCGAGGTGCCGTCCGAGCTCGAGGGACGCGGCGTCGGCACACGGCTGGTGCTCGCCGTGCTGGAGGACGTGCGCCGGCAGGGGCTCAAGGTGTCGCCGACCTGCTCGTTCGTGCGCGCCGTCATGGCCCGTCACCCCGAGTACAACGACCTGCTGGCGTGAGCGCCACCAGTGCTGTCATGCCGGCCAGGCGCAGCGCGCGTGAGCCGGTACCCAGTGCAGGAGGCGCCGACGTCGAATTGCGCTTCTGGGTGCGGGAAATTTCTCTTCCCTCGGGACCAAGCCCGAGGGCAGGCGCGAAATTCCGGCATGACAGTCTCGCCCGCCCGCACCCTCACGCCGGCGCATCCATGGTGAGGGCTACGCGGCCCACGGCGCGGCGGCTCGCCAGCATGCCCATGGCCTCGGCGAACTGGTCGAGCGCGAAGGTCGCCGACACCAGCGGCCGCAGAGCCCCACGCGCGGCGAGGTCGCTCAAGGCCGCAAGCTCGCGCCGTCGCATCGCCGGGTCGCGCCGCCCGGCCTCGCCGGAACGTATGCCCATCACCGTTGCGCCCCTGAGCAGGATGCGGTTGGCCGCATAGGCCGGAATGGTGCCGCCGGCGAACCCGGCGACGAGCAGCTTGCCGGCATGGGCCACGCATCTGAGCGCGGCCTCCTGCGCGATGCCGACCGGATCGAGCACCACGTCGGCGCCGTTGCCGCCGGTCAGCCGCCGCACCGCTTCCTCGATCGGCTCCTCGGCGTAGTTGATGCCGGCGTCCGCGCCCATGCCCTGCGCCACGCCCAGCTTGTCGGCGGTCGAAGCCGCCGCCAGCACGCGTGCGCCCAGCACCTTGGCCACCTGCACCGCGGCGAGGCCGACGCCGCCGGCGGCACCGAGCACCAGCACCGTCTGGCCGGCCCCGACGCCCGCCCGCGTGTGGAGCGCGTGATAGGCGGTCATGTGCCCCACCAGGAAGGTAGCGCCTTCGGCGAACGAGAACGCCGGCGGCAATGCCACTGCCTGGTCGGCGGCCACCACCGCCTCCTCGGCGTAGCCGCCCGTACGCAGGCGGATGATCACCGGCTCGCCGACCGTGATGCCCGCGACATCGGGGCCGGTCTCGACCACCGTGCCGGCCGCCTCCACCCCCGGCACGAAGGGCAGCTGGGGCCGGTGCTGGTAGCGCCCCTCGATGGTCAAGAGGTCGGGGAAGTTGATGCCGGCGGCCCGGATCGCCACGCGCACTGCACCGGCCGCCAGCGGCTGCCGCCGCAAGCGCTCGAGCCGCAACCGGTCGGGCGGACCGAGCTCGCTGCACACCACTGCGCGATAGGCCTCTTCGGACATCGCCTTCTCCGAGCCGGCCGGGCCCCGTGCGACGAGCCGCCGGACACCGGCCCCGAGCCTGCCGCCGACGCCTGCCGCTGTCGAGCCCGCAGGGGCGTTCGGCGCGGCCGCGCCGCGCGCCGGCCACGATCCCGGGCTCTGTATGGTGGTCGCTCGGAGGGCAGGTTCAAGGCTCAGCTCTCAGTTGCGCTGCGGCTCGGCCTTGCGAGGCTTGCCGTCGGAGCGGCGCCGGGCAGTCGGCGGTGTGCAGCCCGCGTGCAACGGACATGTGTCGAAATCGACATACATCCCGTGCACGCCGGCGGCCTGCGGGCGGCGCGCCTAAGTGCCTATCGGCGCTGGAGGAACCATGATGCGAAGCCTTGCTGGACAGAGGGTTCACGAAGTATCCAATGTTACGCTGTTGTCATTTGACTTCCCTGTCCGAAAGACCAACAAGGGCTCGTGGCGTGCCACGAGCCGTTCGGCTCCCGACGGGGCGTGGAGGCAAGGCGCCAGCAGCCGAGCCCCGTAGTCTGGAGTGGTCAGGACAAAGTCGAACCATGCCGAAGCCAGACAAGCGCCGCCTCCCCCTTTTTCCTCTTACCCTCGCACTCGTCCTCGCCATGTTCGCACAATCGTTGGAGACGCTGCGCGCGAGCCCCGCCAAGAGCCGCGTGAGCGAATTCAAGCTCGCCAATGGACTGCAGGTGATCGTCGTGCCCGACCACCGCGCGCCGGTGGTGACGCACTACATCTGGTACCGCGTCGGCTCGGCCGACGAGCCGCCCGGCGTCTCGGGCATCGCCCACTTCCTCGAGCACCTGATGTTCAAGTCGACGGACCGCATCGAGTCCGGCGCCTTTTCCAAGGTGATCTCCCGCATGGGTGGCCAGGACAACGCCTTCACCAGCCACGACGTCACCGGCTACTACGAGCGCGTCGCCAAGGACCGGCTGAAGACGGTGATGGCCATGGAGGCCGACCGCATGGTCAACCTCAAGCTGACCGAGAAGGAGGTGGCGACCGAGCGGGAGGTGATCCTGGAGGAGCGCCGCTCGCGCACGGAGAACAATCCGTCGAGCATCCTGTCGGAGCAGATGTCGGCGGCCCTCTACCAGAACCACCCCTACCGCATCCCCATCATCGGCTGGATGCACGAGATGGCCAAGCTCTCGCGCGAGGACGCGCTGGCCTTCTACAAGCGCTTCTACGCCCCCAACAATGCCATCGTCGTGGTGGCCGGCGACGTCACGGTGGACGAGGTGCGGGCGCTTGCCGAGGCCACTTACGGGGCTCTGCCGCCGAACCCGGCCATCGCGCCGCGGCACCGCGCGCAGGAGCCGCCGCACCGCGCCCCGCGCCGCGTCGACCTCAAGGACCCGCGGGCAGGCAATGCCTCGGTGCGCCGCTTCTACCTGACCCCCAGTCTGCCCAATGCCGCCCCGGGTGAGGCCGAGGCGCTCTACCTGCTCATGAAGATCGCCGGCAACGGCAGCACCAGCCGCCTCTACCAGCGCCTGGTGACCGAGGAGAAGGTCGCCTCCAGCGCCGGCGGCTGGTACTCGGGCACCGGCCTCGACAGCGGCAGCATCGCCCTCTACGCGGTTGCGGCGCCGGGCGTCGGCCTCGACAAGGTGGAGGCCAGCATCGACCGGGTGCTGCATGAGCTGCGCGAGAACGGCGTCACGGAGCAGGAGCTCGACCGGGCCAAGAAGTCCTTCATCGCCGACTTCGTCTACGAATCCGACAGCCAGAGCGCGCTCGCACGCCGCTACGCCGAGGGTGCGCTGCTGGGGCTCACCATCGAGCAGGTCAACGGCTGGCCCGATGCCATCCGCAAGGTGACCGTCGACGACGTGAAGCAGGCCGCCATCCGGCACTTCGACATCCGCCGCTCAGTGACCGGCACGCTGGTGCCGCTGCCGGCAGAGGCCGAGAGCGACGTGGTCGCCAAGGCCGCGGCCAACAAGTCCTGAAGAGGAGGCGGCAGATGCCGGTGTGGCGCAACCGGGCCGGAGCCGGCCGCAGCGCGACCATGGTCGCTGCCTGTCTCGTCGCCGTGTTCGCCCTCCTCCTTCCAACGACCAGGGCCGAGGCCATGAAGATTCAAGTCGTGAAGAGCCCTGGCGGCATCACCGCGTGGCTGGTCGAGGAGCACAGCGTGCCGCTGCTCGCCCTGCGCTTCGCCTTCGACGGGGGCAACGCCCAGGATCCCGCCGGCAAGGAGGGCGTGACGCACTTTCTCGCCGGCATGCTGGACGAGGGTGCCGGCGACATCCCGTCCAAGCAGTTCCAGGAGCGCATGGAGGAGATCGCCATGCGCATGAGCTACGAGGATGCGCGCGACGCCTTCTACGGCAGCTTCGAGACGCTGACCGAGAACCGCGACCAGGCCGTCTCCCTGCTGGCCCTGGCCCTGACCAAGCCGCGCTTCGACGCCGACGCCGTGGAGCGCGTGCGCGGCCAGCTGCTTGCCAACCTCGCCTACGCCGCACGCGATCCCAACCGCGTCGCCGCCGAGGAATGGAACGCCCTGGCTTTCGCCGGCCACCCCTACGGACGGCCCGCCAACGGCACGCCGGAGACCGTCAAGGGCATCGGCCGCGACGACCTGTTCGAGCTGTGGCGCCGCACGTTCGCCCGCGACAACCTGCGCGTGGTGGCGGTGGGCGACATCGATGCCGGGACGCTCGCGCAGCTGCTCGACACCGTCTTCGGCCAGCTGCCGGCCAAGGCCGCACTCACGCCCGTCGCGCCCACCGAGCCCGCCTCTGCCGAGAAGCAGAAGGTGATCGAGATGCCCGTGCCGCAGTCGGTGGCGCGCTTCGGGCTGCCCGCCTTCGACCGCAAGGACAAGGATTTCATGGCCGCCTTCGTGCTCAACACCATCCTAGGCGGCGGCTCGATGTCGTCGCGCCTGTGGGAGGAGGTGCGCGAGAAGCGCGGGCTCGCCTACTCGGTCTACACGACCGTCCAGCCCTACCGGCACACGGCCGTGTTCTCCGGCGGCGTCGCCACCAAGAACGAGCAGATCGGCCAGTCGCTCGAGGTGATCCGCGCGGTGCTGAAGCGCCTCGCCACCGAGGGCCCGACCGAGAAGGAGCTGGCCGACGCCAAGAGCTACCTCACCGGCTCGTTCGCACTGCGCTTCGACAGCAACGCCAAGATCGCCAACCAGCTCCTGTGGTTCTGGCAGGAGGAGCTCGGCA
>DASRDL010000433.1:0-5468 GCA_035652635.1 Hyphomicrobiaceae bacterium
CGCCGGGCTGCTGGAGGCCTACCGCAATCACGAGCCCGAGCTGGCGCTGTTCGAGGACGCGGCCTGGGCGCTCGCACACTACAGCGGCCAGGCCAAGCTCGGCCTCATCACGGACGGCACGCACCACGTGCAGGCGAGAAAGGTGGCGGCGCTCGCCATCGCCCACCACTTCGGCGAGATCGTCTACACCCACGCGCTGGGCGGCCGCGCCTTCTCCAAGCCGCACCCCAAGAGCTACGAGATGGTGGAGCGGGCGCTCGGCAGCGCCGGCAGCCGTCTCGTCTACGTCGGCGACAACCCGTCCAAGGACTTCATCGTCCCCAATGCGCGGGGCTGGACCAGCATCATGGTGGAGCGGCCGCTGGCGCGCCGCATCCACGCCGGTGCCGCGGTGGCGTCCGGCGGCGCGCCGCAGCACACCGTCCGCTCTCTCGCCGAGCTGCCGGCGTTGCTCGGCATCTGAGCGTGCGATCGCAGAGCGTCATTGCCGCGAGCGCGAAGCGCAGGCGGCTGTCCCCATCCCCATGCGACAGGGCGGGCCGGGGGCGGCGAGGTGCATTTGTCTTTGGCGCGACATGCGCGCCGGTCTACCCTTCGTGCTGTCCAAGCTCCTTTCGCGACCGGACCATGAACGCCCCGATCGGACCCTCGGCCACGGTGCCCGATGCCGCCCCCGGCAATTGGGTCGACCGCGTCGCGCCGGCGCGCTGGCGGCCCTATCTGCGCCTGGCTCGCTTCGACCGGCCGATCGGCGCCTGGCTGCTGCTCTTCCCGTGCTGGTGGGCGCAAGCTCTGGCGGAGCTGTCGCTCGGCCACGCCTATCCCGATCCGTGGTATCTGGCGCTGTTCTTCGCTGGTGCCTTCGTGATGCGCGGCGCCGGGTGCACCTATAATGACATCGTTGACAAGGATTACGATGCCAGCGTCGCGCGCACTGCGGCGCGGCCCATTCCGTCGGGCCAGGTGAGCGTATCCGAGGCGCTGCTGTTCCTCGTCGTCCTGTGCCTCGTCGGGCTCGTCGTCCTGGTCCAGCTCAACCTTTTCACGATTGTCCTCGGCGCATCGTCGCTGCTCTTGGTCGCAGCCTATCCGTTCGCCAAACGCTTCACTTACTGGCCACAGGTGATGCTGGGCCTCACCTTCAAGTGGGGCGCCCTGGTCGGCTGGTCGGCGATCACCGGCTCGCTCGGCTGGGCGCCGCTGGCGCTCTACGCCGGGTCGATCCTGTGGACCGTCGGCTACGACACCATCTACGCCCACCAGGACAAGCAGGACGACCTGCTGGCGGGCCTCAAGTCCACCGCGCTCAAGCTCGGCGAGGCAACGCCGCGCTGGCTCGTCGGCTTCTACGCCGGCGCCGTTCTGCTGTGGGGGCTCGCCGGGGCCTTGGCCGGCGCACGCGGCGCCTTTTTCCTGTCGCTGGCCGTGGCGGCCGTACAGATGGCCTGGCAGGTGGCGACGCTCGACATGGCCGACCCCCGCAACTGCCTCGTGCGCTTCAAGTCGAACCGGCTCGTCGGCTGGATCCTGCTGCTCGGGCTTGTGGCCGACATGGCGCGCGCTGCGCTCGTCGATGCCCACCTTTGAAGGGCGCCGCGCCCAAGACAAGGGGGCCCGGCAGCGCTCGCCAATCCGCGCCGCCGGGCGTCCACTCTCTGTCAACTCCTGAGCAGCCGTCTGGCGCGACCTTCAGGGCTTGGTTATGCCACAAAAGACTTCCGAACCGCTTAAGCCGGAGGGTAAAGAAGTGCTTCGGCAAAGACCGACCATGATCCGACCATGACCAACCGAGACACCCCCACCCGGCCGGCCAAGCAGCTCCTCCACCTGGTCTTCGGCGGCGAGCTCACATCGCTCTCGGACGTGGAGTTCAAGAATCTCGAGGAGCTCGACATCGTCGGCATCTATCCCAGCTACGCCGAGGCCTACAAGGCGTGGAAGGCGGCGGCCCAGCGCACGGTCGACAATGCGCAGATGCGCTACTTCATCGTCCACATCCACCGCCTGTTCGACCCCGAGGCCGCGGCGCAGCCTCGCTCCTGAGGCGTCGCCGGCGCGGGCCGCGGCTGCCGCAGCGCCGCTCTCCCCGGGGCGCGACGGCAGGGGATGAAGACAAGAAAGGCCGTGGCGAATCAAAGCTTTCTTAGTAGGCTGGGTATCGGCTATAGAAGCGCCCATCCAACCACAAGACGGGGCTCGTGCACCCGGTCAGGAAGTGCTCCGGATGGCGACGGCTCGAGAGGGAAGGCGGCTGGTCGATAGGGTTGCGGGACACCTGCTCGCCCGCTACGTGCGGTTCGTGCGGCGCACCTCGCGCGGCATTCCCGAGATGGACGCCATCGTCGCCGCCAACGTCAAGCACCATCCCTGCATCGTCGCCATGTGGCACGGCGAGTTCATGCTGCTGCCGCTGATCAAGCCACCGGAGAAGCCGGTGGACGTGATGCTGGCCCGGCACGGCGACGCCGAGTTCCTGGGCGTCGCGCTCGAGGACTTCGGCATGCAGCTGATCCGCGGCGCCGGCGCCGCCGGCCGCAAGAAGGATCGCGGCGGCAGCCACGCCTACCGGGCGGCCATCCAGGCCCTGCGCGAAGGCCGCGCGGTGGCGATGACCGCGGACGTGCCCGGCGGCGAGGCACGCAGGGCGGGTCCCGGCATCGTCATGGCCGCCAAGCAGTCGGGCAAGCCGATCCTCCCCGTTGCCATCGCCACCAAGCGCTACGTCGCGCTCAACACCTGGAGCCGCATGACGATCAACATGCCCTACTCGAGCCTGGGGTTCGCAGTGGGGCCGCTCGTCAAGGTGCCACACGACGCCACACCCGAGGACATGGAGCGCTATCGCCAGGCGGTGGAAGCCGGCCTGAACGCCGCGACCGCCCAAGCCTATGCGACGGCGGGGGGCGATGCGACCCGCGCAACGCCCGGCCGGGCGGCCGCGCGCCATGCCGAGCCCGGACTGTGGATCAAATGCTATCGGGGAGCGACCAGCTGCGCGCGCCCCTTTGCACCGCTGCTGCTCGGCATGCGCGAGCGGCGCGGCAAGGAGGAGCCGCTTCGCCGCGGGGAGCGGCTGGGGCAGGCCAGCCTCGCCCGGCCGACCGGGCGGCTCGTCTGGTTCCACGCCGCGAGCGTGGGCGAGACCAATGCCATCCTGCCACTGATGAGCGCGCTGGCGCGCGAGCGCCCCGCGCTGTCGTTCCTGCTCACCACCGGCACGGTGACGTCGGCGACCCTCGCCGCACAGCGCCTGCCGCCGCGCGCCATCCATCAGTACGCGCCGCTCGACGCTCCGGAGTACGTGGCGCGCTTCCTCGACCATTGGCGTCCCGACCTCGGCGTGTTCACCGAATCGGAGATCTGGCCCAACCTGATCCTGGAAAGCTCCGCTCGCGGTATACCGCTGGCGCTCGTCAACGGGCGCATCACGAAGCGTTCGTTCCGCCGCTGGCGGAGCGTGCGCAGCTTCGCCGAGCCGCTGTTCAGCCGCTTCGCCCTGGTGCTGGCACAGAACGACGCGCTGGCACGCCGCTTCGCGGCGCTGGGCGCGCGGCGAACGATTCCGGCGGGGAATCTCAAGGTCGACGCTCCGGCGCCGGCGGTCGACGGCATCGAGCTCGAGCGCCTGAGGCCCGCCCTCGGCGGCCGGCCGCTGCTGATCGCCGCCAGCACGCACGAGGGCGAGGACCAGATCGTGGCCGACGCCCACCGGCGTCTCGCGGCCAGCCTGCCGGACCTCTGCACCATCATCGTTCCGCGCCACCCGCAGCGCGGCGCCGCCATCGCCCAGATGCTGCAGGCCCGCGGCCTCAGGCCGGCGCAGCGCTCGCTCGGGCAGCTGCCCGATCGCAGCGTCGACACCTACATCGCCGACACCATCGGCGAGCTCGACATGTTCTACAAGCTGGCGCCGATCGCATTCATCGGCGGCTCGCTGGTGGATCGCGGCGGACACAACCCGATCGAGGCGATGCGCCAGGGGGCCGTGGTGCTGGTGGGCCCCTACCAGCAGAACTTCGCCGACACCTACGGCCCGCTCATTGCCAATCGCGGCGCCGTCATCGTGCACTCCGCCGAGGAGATGGCGAGCGTCGCCCACAGGCTGCTGCTCGACGAGGCGGAGCTTGCCGGCATGCGCAGTCGTGCCAGCGCGGCTCTCGCCACCATATCCGGCGCCCTGCCGCGCACGCTCGAGGCTCTGCTCGAGTACCTGCCCACCGAGGAAGGCCTGGCGCGTGCGTCTTGACGAGCCGTCCTGGTGGTACGCTCCACGCCAGACTGGCCTTGCCACTTGCCTGAAGCCGCTGGCGGCGCTCTACGGCTATGCCGCGGCTCGCCGCTATCGTCGCGCCTCACCCTATCGCGCGCGCGTGCCGGTGCTCTGCGTCGGCAATTTCACGGCCGGCGGAACCGGCAAGACGCCCTTCGTCATCCACCTGTGCGAGCGGCTGGCAGCCAGTGGCCACGCCCCGGTCGCCCTGACGCGGGGCTACGGCGGGCGCCTGGCGGGGCCCTACTGGGTGAACGCGGGCGCAGACGTGGCCGGCGACGTCGGCGACGAGGCCCTGCTGCTCGCCCGCGCCGCGCCCACCCTCGTCGCCCGCGACCGGCGCTCCGGTGCGCGCGCCATCGAGACCGGTCCCAACCCGGTTAGCGTCATCGTCATGGACGACGGCCTGCAGAACCCGGCTCTGGCCAAGGACCTGACGTTTGCCGTCGTCGACGGCAGCCGCGGGCTCGGCAACGGCCTCGTCATGCCGGCCGGACCGCTGCGCGCGGCGCTCGAGTTCCAGCTGGGTCTGACCGATGCCATTCTCGTCAACGAAGGCGTGGGAGGCGGCGGCGAGAGCCCCGTGACGGCGTGGCTCCGCCGCCGCTTCGCCGGACCGGTGCTGCGCGCGACGCTCGCGCCATCGGGCGACAGCGGATGGCTCGAGGGCGCGCGCGTGCTGGCCTGGGCCGGCATCGGCGCACCCGAACGCTTCTTCGCCACCCTGCGTGCGCTGGGGGCAGACGTCGTCCACACACTCTCCTTCCGCGATCATCAGCCGCTGACACCCGCCGACGCCCGGCGGGTCATCGAGCTGGCGCGACGGCTCGGCGCCGCGCCGGTCACGACGGAGAAGGACATGGCGCGCCTTGCGGGCTCCGACGGGCCGTGTGCCGAGCTTGCCGGCATCGCACGGGCTCTGCCCGTGCGCCTGGTATTGGCGGAGCCCGACGCGGAACGCCTCGCTTCGCTGCTCTCGAGCGCGCTCAGGGTCGGCAGAGCCTGAGGCGGCGAGCTTGACACCCCTCGGGCGTCACGCTCCTTTGGGCCACGCCGGGGGGACGGCGTGCCGGGTGGGGAGTCCGAGCCGGGGGAGAAAGCATGTCGCTCTTCGCGTGGTTTCGCCGCCTGCTGGTATCCCTGGGCGTCGGGGTGACCAGCTATCTCATCATGCTCGTCATCATGGTGATGTCGGTCG
>DASRDL010000434.1:0-4920 GCA_035652635.1 Hyphomicrobiaceae bacterium
GCCGTCCTCGTAGCGCTGGGTCTCACCGGCGGTATGGGGGGTAATGACCACGTTGGGCATGGCCCAGAGCGGGGAGGCGGCGGGCAGCGGCTCCTCGCGCGTGACGTCGAGGCCGGCGGCGGCCAGCCGCTTCTCCTGCAAGGCGCGGATGAGCGCGTCCTCGTCCACCACCCGCCCGCGCGCCACGTTGACGAGGGTGGCGGTGGGCTTCATCAGGGCCAGCGCCGCCTCGTCGATCAGATTGGTGGTCTCCGGCGTGAGCGGGCAGGTCAGCGCCACGATGTCGGCCTGGGGCAAGAGCTCGGGCAGGCGGTCGTGGCCATAAACCTTGTCGGCGCCCTCGCCGCCGCGGGAGGCATCGCGCCGCGTCGCCAGCACCTTGAGGTCGAAGGCCTTGGCGAGCCTGGCGAGCCGCGTGCCGATCTTGCCGAGCCCGACGATCAGCAGCGTCTTGCCGCCGAGCTCGTCCTCGCGTGCCGGGATGTCGGAAATCATGCCGCGCCAGAGTTTCCCCGCCTGGTTGTCGCGCCCCGTGTGGAGGTGGCGCTTGATGGCGAGGATCAGGGCCATGGCATGCTCGGCCACGGCGTTGGCGTTGACGCCGGCGGCATTGGCGAGGCGGATGCCGCCGGCCCGCAACAGCTCCCGGTCGTACTGGTCGATGCCGGCGCTGATCGACTGGATGAGCCTGAGGCGCTTCGCCTTGGGCACCAGGTCGTTCCTCCACATCATCGACGCCACCACCACGTCGGCCTCGGCCACCCGGGCGGCGAAATCGTCGGGCTTCCAGACCTGGAAGTGGGCGATGCCGGTGCCGCGCGCGGCAAAGCGATCGGCCATCTGATAGGCGGGATGGGCAAAGCAGATGGTGAGCCTGTCCTTGGGTGGGAGCATGGTGGTTCCGTCCGGTGTGCCGACGGCGAAGTTCGTCACACTTCGTCGGGGCCGTCAAATCCGGGGCGACTGTGTAGCCACGACAGGCTTCGTCACGCCACGCCGCTCGCTTCGCGAACTTTGGCGGGAAATTGCTCCCTCGTCAGAATGCCCTGAGCGGAAAATACCGCAGCACCAGCTCCTCGTAGCGGCCGCTCTCGCGCAGGCGGCGCAGTGCGGCGTTGATGAGGGCCTTGAGCTGCTGGTCGTCGCGGTTCACCGCGATGGCGACGCCGTCACCGAAGTACTTGGGCTCGCCGAACGGCCCGCCCTTGAACTCGCAGCAGGCCTTGGACGCCGTGCCGTTGAGCCAGAACGCCAGGCTGATGCCGTCGTCGAACAGGAAGTCGACGGCGCCCGTGACGAGCGCGTCGCGGGCGAGCTCCGGTGTGTCGAAGGCGCGGATCGAGCTGTCGCGGAAATAGGTGCGCAGGTAGGCCTCGTGCGCCGTGCCCTTGTTGACGGCGATCCTGCGCCCCTCCAGCGCCTCCGGTGTCACCTCGATGCGGCCCGTTCCGCGCTTGCCCACAAAGCGCCCCGGCGTGTGGTAGTAGCGGTCGGTGAAATCGACCACCTTGAGCGCGCTGGCGCTGATGGCGTGCGAGGCGATCACCGCGTCGGTCTCGCCGCGCTGCAGCGCCGGCAGCAGCTCATCCCAGGGGCGAACCTGAATATCGCAGGCGGCGGCGAGCTCCAGGCAGATGGCGCGGGCAATGTCGACGTTGAAGCCGGTGAGGACGCTGTCCTCGTCGTAGTAGTTGAAGGGCGGGTAGTCGCTGTCGGTGAGGAAGCGGATGGCGACACGGCGCGGCAGCGGCTGCTCGCCGGCCTCGCTGCCCGGCTTGGTTGCGTCGGGCGCCTGCGCAACCGACGCAAGCGGCCAGCCGGCGCACACCGCAATGCCAACAAAAAGTAAGGCAAGCGACGAGGCCTTCCTCGCTAACATGCGCATCAGAGTTGGGCCGTTTTTCTTTGTATGTTGCGGGCGGCGGGACTCATGGCCATTCAGCGTCATGGGCAAGGATTTGGGGGCCACAGCCGCAGGCGCCAGCCGAATCCCCTCGGCATACTAGCGCGTGCACCTCCCGGCGCCCAGCCGCCGGAGCCGCCGCCGTCGTTTCCGGGCGGGCACGAGTATGGCTTTCTCGTGGGCGCGGTGATCGATGGCGCTGGCCTGCTCGAGGCCGAGATCGCCGCGCTCGACTGCGGCGTCGCCACGCACGAGGTGCTGCTGGCATCCGGCCGCATGTCGGAGCCCCACTATGCCGCCCTGCTGGCGCGGCAGCTCGGTGTCCGCGCCGTCTTCGACAGTGCCGGCATCGCGCTCGAGGACATGGCCTTCCGTCCCGCGTGGGAGGCGGGATTGCCGGGCTTGCCGGCGCGCATGGGCGGGCGGCCCTGCCGCCTGCTGTCGGCCCAGGAGGCGGCGCCGGACATCCTTCGTGGCCAGGTCGCCGCCCTCTCGGCGCGGGGAATCGAGGTCATGCTGGCGCCGCAAGCCTGCCTCGATGCGGCGCTCGAGGCGCACCTGTGGCCGCAGCGGATCGACGAGGCCGTCAACGGCTTGTTGCGCGCGCGGCCCATGGCCTCGGCCGGCGCGCGCCACGAGACGTGGCAGAGTGTTGCCGGCGCCATGCTGGCGGGGCTCCTCATCGGCGGCCTTGCCGTGCTGCCTGACGTCGCCATTGCCGTGCTGACGACGCTGATCGCTCTCCCCTTTCTCTGCGTGACGGCCTTGCGGCTCGTCGCCCTGCGTCAGGCGCTGGCACGCCGCAGGACGAAGCGGCCGCGGGGCGCTCGCCGCGCCGAGCGCGTGCCCGATCGGCTGCTGCCCGTCTACAGCGTGCTCGTGCCGCTCTACCGGGAGGCCAACGTGCTGCCGGGCCTGTGCCGGGCGCTCGGCGCGCTCGACTACCCGCCGGCCAAGCTCGAAGTGTTCCTGATTCTCGAGGCCGACGATGCGGCCACGCGCGCGGCGGCGCTGGCCCTCGGCCTTCCCGGCAACTTCCGCATCCTGATCGCTCCCGACGAGGGCCCGCGCACCAAGCCCAAGGCGCTCAACTACGCCCTGCAGTTCGCCCGCGGCGACGTCGTCGTGGTCTACGATGCCGAGGATCGCCCGCAGCCCTCGCAGCTGCGCCGGGCGTGGGACGTATTCCGCAGCTCCGGGCCCGAGCTCGCCTGCGTGCAGGCCCAGCTCAATATCGACAATGCGGGCGCGACCTGGCTCACGCGCCAGTTCACCATCGAATACTCGGCCCTGTTCGACGCCATCCTGCCGGCGCTCGAGTCGCTGCGGCTGCCGGTGCCGCTGGGCGGCACATCCAACCACTTCCCACGCCGGCTGCTGGTCGATCTCGGCGCCTGGGACCCCTACAACGTCACCGAGGACGCCGACCTCGGCATCCGCATCGCCCGTGCCGGCTATCGCACGGCCGTGCTCGCCTCGACGACCTGGGAGGAGGCTCCACCGACACTGCCCGCGTGGATCAAGCAGCGCACGCGCTGGCTCAAGGGCTGGATGCAAACCTATCTCGTGCACACGCGCCGCCCGCGCAGGCTCGGCCGCGAGCTCGGGCTCGGCGCGACGATCGGCTTTCACGCGCTGGTGGGCGGGCTGATCGCCTCGGCGCTGGTGCACCCGCTCTTCTACGCGCTCGTCGCCTACCACTGGCTGACGAATAGCCTGCTGATGCCGGCCGAGTCGACGGCGGGCGCCGTCCTGTGGGCCATTGCCGCCGTCAATCTCGCCATCGGCTACGGTGTCTCCATCCTGGTGGGCGTGGTGAGCGTGCTGCGCCGACGCCGTCCGGGTCTAGCGCTGCACGCGCCGCTGATGCCGCTCTACTGGCTCCTGATCTCCGCCGCCGCCTACCGCGCCGTCTGGCAGCTCGTGCGCGAGCCCTACCTGTGGGAGAAGACCGAGCACGGGGCGCGCCGCCGCCGCGTGGCCTGAACACCAGGCCACGACGCGGCCCGAATCGCCATCGCTCTTGCGGCAGCGCCTGTGCTTATTCGGCCACAAGGCGCCAGCAAACGCGCATTGCGACGGCCGTTGTCACGACGACTCGCATAGTGGGCTTTAACCCCGATCCGGGCACAAGCGGACCTGGCCGCAGCGGGATGGACCACCCCAAGCGGTCGGAGGTGCCGCGTGGAAGTCTCGTGATCGGTGTTCGAATGGAGAACGCGAACATGCAGGTGTGGAGGCATCGCGCATCCTTCGGCGGCGCCGCGCTGCTGGCTGCGGCTTACGTCTCGGCCGTGAGCCTTCCGGCGCGCGCGGCCGACCTTGGCGGCGACTGCTGCGCCGACCTCGAGGAGCGCGTAGCGGAGCTGGAAGCGACGACGGCGCGCAAGGGCAACCGCAAGATGAGCCTGAGCATAAGCGGCCAGGTCAACCGCATGATCGCCTACTGGGACGACGGCGCCGGCAGCGGAACGTACTACGGCCTCGACAATACCAACACCTCGTCGCGCTTCATCTTCAGCGGGAACGCGCGCGTGACGCCGAAGGTGCGGATGGGTTTCGACATCATCATCGAGATCGAGGGCGGGGGCACGACCTCCAAGGCCAGTCAGTTCGACGAGGACGGCAAGCTCGGCACCCAGATCAACGGCAGCCTGGCGGGCTCGTTCAATGCGCACAACGTCGACGCCTACTTCGGCGACGCGCGCCGCGTCGCCTGGTGGATCGACCACGAGGACATCGGTCGCCTGATCGTGGGACGCTACGACGGGGCAGGCCCGGTCAGCACCATCGATCTGGGCGGCATCGGGGTCGTGGCCTACCCGAAATTCAATCAGCTGAGCGGAAGCTTTTTCCTGCGGGGTTCGGCTGGACAATACTTCAACGTCACGTGGAACAACGTCCTCGATCCGGGCTCGGCGCCCGATCCCCGCACCGAGCTGGTACGCTATGACACACCCGCCTGGGCGGGCTTCAGCTTTTCTGCCTCCGTCGGCGAGGCCGGCGACTACTGGGGA
>DASRDL010000435.1:0-5488 GCA_035652635.1 Hyphomicrobiaceae bacterium
GGCTGCGCACCCCGCTCCCCCACCACGTCATCCCGGCGCCGAGGTCGCCCGACAGGGCGGCCGAGGGAACAGGCCGGGACCCATGCGCATCTCCGCACCCACTCTGTTAGCGAGTGACGCGCAACGTCTCCGGCCGCACCATGCGTCGGCTGCACTCCTCGCTGCGTGGTGTCCTGGGTTCCGGCCTGCGCCGGAATGACGTTCCGGGGTTGCGTCATCGCCGCGACAAACGTCATCCCGGCGAAGGCCGGGACCCAGGCACGTGGCGGCACACTCTCCGGTCGCGAGGAAGCACGACCGCCCCCCGCGGCCGCCGCTCGGCACGCACGCCGAAAGCGACAGCGTACATCGAAGTGCCTGGATCCCGGCCTGTTCCCGCTTGCTCGCTTCGCTCGCAAGCGGCGCCGGGATGACGTAGCGCGGATGACGTAGCAGGGATGACGTCACGGGGGTGACGTGATGGCTCTACGAGGACGTTCTGCGACGAGTTTCTGCGGACGACGGCCGGTCTCACGCCGCCAGCAGCGGCCGGCGGAGGGTGCAGAACTCCTCGACGGCGGCGGCGAGGCGGTCGCGCTCGGCCTCGCCGATCGGCAGGCTCATGGCGATCATGCCGCGCCGCGCGATGTAGATGCCCGCCGCCATCAGGTCGAGGAAATAGAGCTCGCGCAGCCCCTCCTCGCGCGGGCCGGCGGCATAGGGGCGCTCGATCGGGCCGGCGCGGAAGTGCGGCTGCATCATGCTGCCGAGGCCCGTGAAGTGCATGTCGAGGCGGTGCTTGCGGCAGATCCCGTTGAGCCGCGTGCGCAGCCGCTCGCCGCGGGCGAACAGCGCGTCCGCCGCGGCGGCATCGAAGATCTCGCCCATGGCCACCAGGCCGCCCGCCATCGACATGACGTTGTTGTTGAAGGTGCCGGAGTGGATCAGCGCGCCCGGACGGTGGCCGTCGAACAGGTCCATCACGTCGGCGCGGCCGCCGAAGGCGCCGAAGCTCATGCCGCCGGCCACATACTTGCCGAGCGTGGTGAGGTCGGGCGTCACGCCGCGCAGCTTCTGCAGCCCGCCGGAGGAGTGCCGGCTGGTCATCACCTCGTCGAACACGAGGAGGACGCCCTTCTCGCGCGTGGCCGAGCGCAGCGCCGCCAGGAACGGCGGGTCTGCCGGTATGCAGCCGCCCGAGCCCATCATCGGCTCGAGGATGACGGCGCCGATGTCGCCGCCATGGCGCGAGAGCTGGTCGAGCGTCTGGCCCGTGTCGTTGTAGTCCGCGAGCGTGATGGGAACAGGCGCGTTGAGGGGGCTGCCGCCGCCGACGAGCGTCAGGAGCCCGCCGTGATAGCCGCCCCTGAAGGCCAGCACGCCGGCCCGGCCGGTGAAGGCGCGGGCGGCGCCCAGCGCCATCATGTTGGCCTCGGTGCCGCTGTTGGTGAAGCGCACGCGCTCGAGCGAAGGGAAGCGGGCGCACAAGAGGGCTGCCAGCTGCCCCTCCCGCTCGCCTACGGCCGCCAGGTTGAGGCCGCGGTCGATGGCGGCGTGCAAAGCGGCTGTGATGCGCGGATCGGAGTGACCGAACAGCCCCGCCGTGTACTCGCCGCAGAAGTCGACGTAGCGATTGGCGTCGACGTCCTCCAGAAAGCACCCCTCGCCCCGCGCCATGGCCGTGGGAAACGGCGTATAGAACAGCACCGAGCGCGTGTTGCCGCCGGGAAGCACCGCCCGCGCCCGCGCGTGGATGCGCGCGCTCTCGGGCCGGGCCGCGCCATAGAGCTCCCTGGCTTCCGCCAGCGCGGTGTCGAGATCGCTGTTGCGCGGCCGGGCGGTAACGGTCATGGCTGCCTTTCCTCTCCTGCTGGCGCCCAAAATGCTAGCATTGCCTCATCTGCAGAGAAATGCAGTGCAAAAGAAACGGGCAGATTGCACGCATTTCATGCCTTGACATTTCACGACTAGGCAACGCGAACTGAGCAACAGCAGACACAACCGCGCAAATGCCCTCCGCGCCAGTTCCGCGACGGCCACTCGGCTTTGTTCGCAATGGCAGCGGGCTCGAGGACGGAGGGAGCATGGTTGGCCGGTTTCGACGCGACAACAGAGGTGAGTCATGGATCGCAGAACAGTCATCAAGGGCCTGGCCGCTGCCGGCGCGCTGGGCGCCACCGGCAGGCTCGCCGCGCCGGCCGTCGCCCAGGGGGCCAAGGTCCTCAAGTTCGTGCCGCAGGCCAATCTTGCCAACTTCGACCCGATCTGGGGCACCCAGTACGTGGTGCGCAACGCCTCCCAGCTCGTGTGGGACACGCTCTACGGCATGGACAGCAAGCTGGCCGCGAAGCGGCAGATGGTCGAGAGCGAGGAGGTGTCGGCCGACGGGCTCACATGGACCTTCAAGCTGCGCGAGGGCCTGAAATTCCACGACGGCGAGCCGGTGCGCTCCAAGGACGCGGTCGCCAGCATCCTGCGCTGGCAGGCACGCGACGCCATGGGCCTGATGATCAGGGACATCCAGAAGGAGATCACGGCCGTCGATGACCGCACTTTCAAGTGGGTGCTCGCCAAGCCTTATCCGAAGATCCTGCTGGCGCTGGGCAAGGTGGGCACGCCCTGCTGCTTCATCATGCCCGAGCGCATCGCCAAGACCGATCCCTTCAAGCAGATCGAGGAATACGTCGGCTCCGGCCCCATGAAGTTCGTGCGCGCCGACTGGAAGCCGGGCGCGCTGGCGGCGTTCGAGAAGTTCGCCGATTACAAGCCGCGCAACGAGCCCGGCGAGTGGTGGTCCGGCGGCAAGGTCGTCAACTTCGACCGCATCGAGTGGGTGATCATGCCCGACCCCGCCACCGCCTCGGCGGCCCTGCAGAACGGCGAGGTCGACTGGTGGGAGTCGCCGGTCACGGACCTCGTGCCGGTGCTCAAGCGCAACCGCAACATCAAGGTCGACATCGCCGACCCGCTGGGCAACATCGGCGCCTTCCGCCTCAACCACATGCATCCCCCCTTCAACAACGTGAAGGCGCGCAGGGCCGTGCAGGTGGCCCTTAGCCAGGAGGACTACATGCGCGCCGTCGTCGGCTCCGACGACAAGCTGTGGAAGCCGATCCCGAGCTTCTTCACGCCGGGAACGCCGCTCTACACCGAGGAAGGCGGCGAGGTCCTCAAGGGCAAGCGCGACTACGACCTCGCCAAGAAGCTCTTGGCCGAGGCCGGTTACTCCGGCCTGCCCGTCACCTGCCTCGTCGCCCAGGACCAGCCGCCGCTCAAGGCCATGGGCGAGATCACCGCCGATCTCCTCAAGAAGATCGGCATGACGGTCGATTTCGTCGCCACCGACTGGGGCACGGTCGGCCAGCGCCGCGCCTCCAAGAACCCGCCGGGCCAGGGCGGCTGGGGCATGTTCCACACCTGGCACGCAGGGTCCGACTGCGCGAGCCCGGTCGGCAACATCGCCATCCGCACCAGCGGCGAGAAGGCCTGGTTCGGCTGGCCCGAGAACGCCCAGATCGAGAAGGACATCGCCGCCTGGTACGAGGCCAAGACGCTCGAGGAGGAGAAGGCGATCATCGCCCGCGTCAACAAGGGCGGAATGGAGCACGTCACCTACATCCCCACGGGCTTCTACTTCGGCTACCAGGCCTGGCGCTCCAACCTCGAGGCCGTCGGCAACGGGCCGCTGCCGTGGTTCTGGGGTCCGAAGAAGGCTTGAGAGAGCACTCGCCTCCTCCGGCCTCGGTCGCCGGAGGAGGCCAAGGGTACGCTAGATGCTCGGCTACATCGTCCGGCGCGTGCTGGCGACGATCCCGGTGATGGCGTTCGTCGCGCTGTTCGTGTTCAGCCTGCTCTACATCGCCCCCGGCGACCCCGCCGTGGTCATTGCCGGCGACCAGGCCTCGCTCGAGGACATCGAGCGCATCCGCAAGGGGCTGGGCCTCGACCGCCCGTTCGTGGTGCGCTTCGCCGAGTGGTCGCTGCAGGTCCTGCACGGCGACCTCGGCAAGTCGATGTTCACGGGCCTGCCGGTGACGGAGCTCATCGGCCAGCGGCTGGAGCCGACGCTGTCGCTCATGGTGGTGACGCTCATCCTTGCCGTGCTCGTCGCCGTGCCCATCGGCGTAGTGGCGGCGTGGCGCGCCGGCGGCTGGCTCGACCGCGGCTTCATGGCGTTCGCGGTGGCGGGCTTCTCGGTGCCCGTGTTCGTCGTCGGCTACCTCCTGGCCTACGTGTTCGCCCTCGGGCTCGACTGGCTGCCGGTGCAGGGCTACACGCCCATCTCCAGCGGCCTGTGGCCGTGGCTCGAGAACCTGATCCTGCCGGCGATCGCGCTGGGCTTCGTCTACATCGCCCTGATCGCGCGCATCACGCGCGCCACCATGCTCGAGGTGCTGTCGCAGGACTACATCCGCACCGCCCGCGCCAAGGGGCTGGGCGAGAACGCCATCCTGTACCTGCACGCGCTCAAGAACGCCGCCGTGCCGATCGTCACCGTCATCGGCATCGGCGTGGCGCTGCTGATCGGCGGCGCCGTCGTCACCGAGAGCGTGTTCGCCATACCGGGCCTCGGCCGGCTCACCATCGATTCCATCGTGCGCCGCGACTATCCCGTCATCCAGGGCATCGTGCTGATGTTCTCGTTCGTCTACGTGCTCGTGAACCTGGTCGTGGACCTGATCTACACCGTGCTCGACCCGAGGATCCGCTATTGAACGACGAGACGTCGCAGGCGCTGCAGCCGGGCTACGCCATCGCCGCGGAGCTGCCCGACATCCTGCCTCCGGTACGGGAGCGGCGGGGCGTGCGCGGCTTCGTGTGGCGCCACCCCACCCTGTCGATCGGCCTCGCCCTGCTCGGCGTCATGCTGATCGCTGCCGTGTTCGCGCCGTGGCTCGGCACGGTCGACCCCACCGCGCTCGCGCCCGTCAAGCGCACGCGCGAGCCGGGCGCCGAGTTCTGGTTCGGATCGGACGCCTACGGCCGCGACATCTATTCGCGCGTGCTCTACGGCGCGCGCATCTCGCTGCTGGTCGGCTTCTCGGTCGCCATCCTCGCTTCGTTCGCGGGCCTCGTGATCGGCCTCGTCTCGGGCTACGTGCGCCGGCTCGACGGCGTCGTCATGCGCGCCATGGACGGCGTGATGTCGATCCCGCCGATCCTGCTCGCCATCGCGCTGATGGCGCTGACCCGGGCGAGCGTGGAGAACGTCATCATGGCCATCACCATCGCCGAGTTCCCGCGCGTGGCGCGGCTCGTCCGCGGCGTGGTGCTGTCGCTGCGCGAGCAGCCGTTCGTCGAGGCGGCCATCGCCTCCGGCACCTCGACGCCGCGCATCATCCTCGCCCACATCCTGCCCAACACGGTAGCGCCGCTGTCCGTGCAGGCCACCTACATCTGCGGCAGCGCCATGATCATCGAGTCGATCCTGTCCTTCATCGGCGCCGGCACGCCGCCCATCATTCCCTCCTGGGGCAACATCATGGCCGACGGGCGCACGCTGTGGCAG
>DASRDL010000436.1:0-3022 GCA_035652635.1 Hyphomicrobiaceae bacterium
CGGCGGCTCGATCAGCGCCGAGCACGGCATCGGCCGCTCGCGGCTGGCCGAGCTCGCCCACTACAAGCCACGCCTGGAGCTCGACATGATGCGGGCGATCAAGCAGGCCCTCGACCCGCTCGGCATCATGAATCCCGGCAAAGTCCTGCCGGCCTGACAAGGGACTGGTCGCTCCGCGCGCCCGACGCGCACGAAACTGTGGAGTTGCGTGCCGAATCGATGTCCGTGCCAGCCCCGGAAGGCCTACACTCGGGCCGAAAGGGGGAGCTGGGGCATGGGGGCGCTGGCCAAGACGATACCGGCCGAGGGCGAGGCAGCGGGTGCCTTTCTGGGCGTTGCCGCCTCGGCGCGCGGCTTTGCCTGGCGCGACCGGCTCGACGCCGGAGCCGCCAAGATCGCCGCCGCCATCAGCCAACGCCACGGGCTGCCGGAGCTGCTGGGCCGGGTGCTCGCCTCGCGCGGCATCGGCCTCGAGGAGGTGCCCACCGCGCTCGACCCCACGGTCAAGGCGCTGATGCCGGACCCCAGCACGCTGCGCGACATGGACAAGGGCGCCGCCCGCCTGGCCGACGCCATCGCCGCCGGCGAGGCGATCGCCGTGTTCGGCGACTACGACGTCGACGGCGCCTGCTCGGCTGCGCTGATGCACCGGTTCCTGGCGGCACACGGGCGCCGGGCCCGCATCTACATCCCGGACCGCATGACCGAGGGGTATGGCCCCAACCGCGAGGCCATCGCGGCGCTGGCCAACGAAGGAGCGAGGCTGATCGTCACCGTCGACTGCGGCACCACCGGGGTCGAGCCGCTGGCCGCCGCGGCCGAGCTCGGGGCCGATGTCATCGTCGTCGACCACCACCAGGCCGACGAGCGCCTGCCCGCGGTTGCAGCCCTCGTCAATCCCAACCGGCAGGACGACCTGTCCGGGCTCGGCCACCTGTGCGCGGCCGGCGTCACCTTCATGCTGCTGGTGGCGACCGCGCGCGAGCTGCGCCAGCGCGGGCACTACGGCACCCGGTGCGCCCCGCCCGACCTCCTCGCTCTGCTGGACCTCGTCGGCCTCGCCACCGTGTGCGACGTGGTGCCGCTCAAAGGCCTCAACCGCGCCTACGTCGCCAAAGGGCTGCAGGTCATGCGCCAGCGCCGCACCATTGGCCTCAAGGCGCTGGCCGACGCTGCCGGGCTGGCCGTGCCGCCCACCCCCTATCACCTCGGGTTCGTGCTGGGGCCGCGCATCAACGCCGGCGGGCGCATCGGCGATGCCGGGCTCGGCGCCCGCCTGCTCGCCTGCGACGACGAGACGGAGGCCGCGCGCATCGCCGTGCTGCTCGACAAGCTCAACCGCGAGCGCAAAGCCATCGAGGCCCAGATGCTGGAGGCGGCGGTCGCCAGCGCCGAGCGCCTCATGGAGGCCGACGCCGACATCCCGCTCCTGGTGATCTCGGGCGAGGGCTGGCACAAGGGCGTGGTCGGCCTGGTGGCGAGCCGGCTCACCGAGCGCTTCCACAGGCCGAGCTGCGTCATCGCCTGGGACGAGGCGGGCCAGGGCACCGGCTCGCTCAGATCGATCGACGGCGTCGACATCGGCGCCGCGGTGCGGGCGGCCGTTGCCGCCGGCCTCCTCATCAAGGGCGGCGGGCACGCCATGGCGGCGGGGCTGTCCGTGGACCGGAGCCGCCTCGAGGCACTGGAGGGCTTCCTGCGCGGCGAGCTCGGCCGCGCCTCGCGCATGGTACGCGCCGCCGCGGCCCTCGCCATCGACGGGGCCCTCACCCCCGCCGCCGTCACCGACGAGCTGCTCGATCTCCTCGACAAGGCCGGCCCCTACGGCCAGGGACATCCCCAGCCCAGGTTCGCGTTCCCCGCCCACCGCGTCAGGTTCGCCAAGATCGTGGGTGAGACGCACGTGCGCTGCGTGCTGGAGGCGGG
Organism: Hyphomicrobiaceae bacterium; assembly: GCA_035652635.1. Lineage (GTDB taxonomy): Bacteria > Pseudomonadota > Alphaproteobacteria > Rhizobiales > Hyphomicrobiaceae > AWTP1-13. The sequence continues at coordinate 1,927 of DASRDL010000436.1, forward strand.
CGACGGCTCGAGGCTCGACGCCGTGGCTTTCCGCGCCGCCGACCAGCCCGTCGGCACCGCCCTGCTGGCCGCCTCCAGCGGGCTGCCGCTGCACGTCGCCGGCCACCTGCGCCGCGACACCTGGAACGGCCGCGAGAAGCGCGAGCTCGTCATCGAGGACGTGGCCGATCCGCGCCGGCAGGGTTAGTCGGGACGGGTTTCGCGCGCCGGCAGCGACCTTTGTGCGCGCAGCTGCGCCTCGCGGCGGGTGATGTAGACGGCGGAGGCGAAGATGACCAGTGCGCCAACCCAGGTCCAGCCGTCGATCGCCTCACCGAAGGCCAGATAGGCGATGCCGGCGGCGAAGGGGAGCTTCGAGAACTCGAAGGTCATGCCCAGGGAGGCATCGGTGGCAGCGTAGCCGCGCACGACCGCCACGTGCCCCAGCACGGCGCACACCCCCATGCCGACGAGAGCGGGCAGCACCGCGGCCGTCGGCCAGCGCCATACGAACAGTGCCGGCACCAGGGAAAGCGGCAGCAGCAGCATGTTGGTGAGGAACACGATCTTGTCGGGGTCGTCGCGGGCCGTGAGCTGCTTGACCAGCACCACCGTCAGGCCCGCCGACATGGCCGACAGGAGCGCGCACAGCTGACCCGTCCCCAGCGACGCCCCGCTCGGCCGCAGAATGATCATCGCCCCCAGAAAGCCCACCGCAAGCGCCGTCCAGCGCCTGACGCGCACCTTCTCGCCCAGGAGCACGACGGCGCCGAGCGTACCGAACAGGGGAGCCAGGTAGCTGATGGCCGTCACCTCGCCGATGGGTATCAGGAAGAGGGCGAAGAACCAGGCCTGCATGGAGACGAGCGAAACGACGACGCGCACGCCGTAAAGGCCGAGCTGCGCGGAGTGCGCCAGCGCCAGCCCCCGGTAGGCCAGCAGCGGCAGGAACAGCAGGCAGGCGAACACATTGCGCAGGAACACCACCTCGAAGGGGTGCAGCCCGGCGTTCATGGCCATGCGCGAGAACACGGCGAGGCCGGCGAACAGCGCCATCGACAGGGTGATCCACAGGGCGCCGGCGATCGGATCGTTGTCGGCGGCCGCGGCAGGCGCT
>DASRDL010000437.1:0-4894 GCA_035652635.1 Hyphomicrobiaceae bacterium
GGCAACCAGCTGTGGCACTCCGACAGCTCGTTCAAGGTGGTGCCGGCCAAGTACTCGCTGCTGCATGCGCGCAGCGTCGTGAGCAAGGGCGGCAACACCGAGTTTGCCGACATGCGCGCCGCCTACGACGCGCTCGACGCCGAGACCAAGGCCGAGATCGAGGACCTCGTGTGCGAGCACTCGCAGATCTACTCGCGCCAGATCCTGGGCTTCACCGAGTTCACCGACGAGGAGCGGGCGCGGATGGCGCCCGTGCGCCAGCGCCTGGTGCGCACTCACCCGGTGACGGGGCGCAAGTCGCTGTTCCTCTCCTCGCATGCCGGGACGATCGTCGGCTGGCCGGTGCCCGAGGCGCGGGCGTTCCTGCGCAACCTCACCGAGGCCGCCACCCAGCGCGAGTTCGTCTACGCCCACAAATGGCAGCTGGGCGACCTCGTCATGTGGGACAATCGCCAGACCATGCACCGCGCGCGGCCATACCCGGCCAACGAGGCGCGCGACATGCGCCGCACCACCATCGCCGGCGACGGACCGACGGTCATTCAGGCGGCGGCCTGAGCGGCGACAGAGCCGGCAAAGGCCATGGCCACGACTGCCAGCGATCTGGAGGCGGACTACGTGGTGATCGGCGCCGGCTCGGCCGGCTGCGTGCTGGCGAGCCGCCTGAGCGAGGACGGCGCGCGCGTCGTGCTGCTCGAGGCGGGGCCCAGGGACTGGCATCCGATGATCCACGTGCCCGCGGGCGTGCTCAAGCTGCTCTACAACCCGCGCGTCAACTGGAACTACGCCACCGACCCCGAGCCCGGCGCCGCCGGCCGCCAGATCCACTGGCCGCGCGGGCGCGTGCTCGGCGGCTCGAGCTCGATCAACGGCATGCTGTGGATCCGCGGCAACCCCGCCGATTACGACGGCTGGGCGCAGATGGGCTGCAAAGGCTGGTCGTTCGACGAGGTCATGCCCTATTTCAAGTCGATCGAGCGCTACGCCGGCGGCGGCGAGCCCGGGCAGCGCGGGGACGACGGCCCCATCCTGGTCGAGGACTACCGCACCATCCTCGACCTCACCCACCGCTTCGTCGAGGCGGCCCAGCAGGTGGGGCTCGCGCTGACCAGGGACCTCAACGGCAGCCGGAAGGAAGGCGTCGGCTACTCGCAGATGTCGCGCAACGGCCGCTTCCGCGGCTCCACGGCGCGCACTTTCCTGGCTCGGGCCAGGGGCCGGCCCAATCTGCGCGTCGAGACCAATGCGTTCGCAACCAGACTCCTGTTCGAGGGCCGGCGCTGCACGGGCGTCGCCTTCCGGCAGAAGGGGCGCGACCGGCAAGTGTCGGCGGCGCGCGAGGTGATCCTGTCCGGCGGCACCATCAACTCGCCGCACCTGCTGCAGGTGTCTGGCGTCGGCCCGGCCGCCCATCTGCGATCGATCGGCGTGCCGGTCGTGCACGATCTGCCGGGCGTGGGCGCCAATCTCTCCGACCACTACGCGATCCGCATCTCGCACCGGGTGAAGGGTGCGGTGTCGATCAACGAGCTGTCGCGTGGGCTGAGACTCGGCGGCGAGATCGTGCGCTGGCTGACGACGGGGCGTGGCGCCCTGACCTTCGGCGTGTCGAGCGCGCAGGCGTTCGCGCGCAGCCGCGACGGGTTGGCGAGCCCCGACATCCAGCTCTTGTTCTCGCCGGCGAGCTACGATCAGAACAAGTTCGGTGCACTCGAGCGCGCACCGGGCATGACGATTGCGGTGAGCATCGCCAGGCCCGAGAGCCGCGGCACGATCATGGCCCGCTCGCCCGATCCGTTCGAGCGGCCGTCGCTCAAGCCCAACTACCTGTCGGCGCCGAACGACCTGCGCGTCGCGCTCGCGGGTGTCGCCCTCGCGCGCCGCATCTTCGCCGCTCCGGCGCTCGCCCGCCACAGCGTGGCGGAGATCACCCCCGGTGCCGAGGTCGCCGGCGAGGAGGCGCTTGCCGACTACATCCGCCGGCAGGGCACCACGATCTATCACATCGTCGGCACGTGCCGGATGGGTGAGGACCCGATGGCCGTCGTCGATCCCAGGCTGAAGGTGCGCGGCCTCGCCGGCCTGCGCGTCATCGACGCCTCCGTCATGCCGACGGTGACCACCGCCAACACCAACGCGCCCACCATCATGATCGCCGAGAAGGGCGCGGCCATGATCCGCCAGGACGCCGCCGCCTGAGCCGCAATGCCTCGGACCTGCGGCCGCATGCAGTGGAAGGGAAGATGCCGACCGTCCCCCAGCAAACCGCCGCGACGCGGCGCGGACCGCAGATCGATGGGTCCGTGCTGCAGCGCGTCGGCGGCACGCCGCTGCTCGAGCTTCGCGGCATCCCTCCCGAGGGCTGCGCCCGAATCCTGATCAAGGTCGAGGCCGCCAACCCGACTTGCAGCATGAAGGACCGTATGGCGCTGGCCATGATCGAGGCCGGCGAGCGCACCGGCCGCCTCGCGCCCGGCGGGCGGGTGGTGGAATACACCGGGGGCAGCACCGGCGTGTCGCTGGCGCTCGTGTGCGCCGCGCGCGGCTATCCCCTGAGCATCGTCACGTCGGATGCCTTCAGCGCCGAGAAGCGCGCGCACATGGCAGCGCTCGGTGCCGAGCTCACCATCGTGCCCAGTGTCGGCGGCGGCATGGACGCGGCGCTCACGCGCAACATGGTCGAGGCCGCACGCCGGATAGCCGAGCAAACGGGGGCCTTCTGGACAGACCAGCTCAACAACACCGACCAGCTCGCCGCCTATCACAGGATGGCGGACGAGATCTGGGATGAGACCGGCGGAGAGATCGACGCCTTGGTGCAGAGCACGGGAACGGCCGCCAGCATCCGCGGCATCTCGGAGGTGCTTCGCGATCGGAAGCCGAACATTCGCATCGTCGCGGTCGAGCCGGCGGAGTCGGCCGTGCTCTCGGGCGGCAGGAGCGGCGTCCACCGCATCGAGGGGGTGGGCGCCGGCTTCGTCGTGCCTCTGTGGACGGCGTCGATCGCCGACGAGATCGCCACCGTCTCCACCGACGAGGCCATGGCCATGGCACGCCGACTCGCGCGCTCCGACGCTCTGTTCGCCGGCACGTCGACGGGCGCCAATCTTGTCGCTGCCATCGCCGTGGGCAGGAGGCTCGGCCCGGGCGCCACCGTCGTCACCGTCATGTGCGACTCAGGCCTCAAATACCTGAGCACGCCACTCTACCGGCCACAGGGGTAGTCCGCCGGGATAGCGGTATGGATTGAGCCGCTGCCGATATCGTAGCGGTGGCTCAGAACATCGCGGCGTGCACGCGGTCGGGCGGGTTGTGGCCGTCGAGGAAGGTCTTGACGTTGATGATCACCTTCTCGCCCATGTCGATGCGTCCCTCGATGGTGGCCGAGCCCATGTGCGGCAGGGCCACCACGCGGTCGCTGGCGAGCAGCTTCGGGTTGATGGCCGGCTCGTGCTCGAACACATCGAGGCCGGCGCCGGCAATGCTGCCGGCCTCGATCAGGCGCGCCAGCTCGTTCTCGTCGATCACCTCGCCGCGCGCCGTGTTGACGATGTAGGCGGTGGGCTTCAGGAGCTTCAGCCGCCGCGCCGACAGGAGGTGGTAGGTGGCGGGCGTGTGCGGGCAGTTGACCGAGATGATGTCCATGCGCGCCAGCATCTGGTCGAGGCTCTCCCAGTAGGTGGCCTCGAGCTCCTGCTCGATCTCCTCGGCCACCCGGCGCCGGTTGTGGTAGTGGATCTGCAGGCCGAAGGCGCGGGCCCTGCGCGCCACCGCCTGGCCGATGCGGCCCATACCGATGATGCCGAGGCGCTTGCCCCAGATGCGGCGGCCCAGCATCCAGGTGGGGGACCAGCCGCCCCAGTGCTTGTTGGGGTCCTTGAGCAGCGCCGTGCCCTCGGCCAACCGGCGCGGCACGGCCAGCACCAGCGCCATGGTCATGTCGGCCGTGTCCTCGGTCAGCACGCCCGGCGTATTGGTGACGATGATGCCGCGCACGCGCGCCGTGTCGAGGTCGATGTTGTCCACGCCGTTGCCGAAATTGGCGATCAGCTTCAGCTGCGGACCGGCCTGGGACAAGAGCGAGCGGTCGATGCGGTCGGTCACCGTCGGCACCAGCACGTGCGCCACTTTCACCGCCTCGGCGAGCTCGGCATGGCTCATCGGCCGGTCGTCGACGTTGAGGCGCGCATCGAACAGCTCGCGCATGCGCGTCTCGACCGCCTCCGGCAGCTTGCGCGTGACGATGACGACGGGCTTCTTTGACGAGGTCGGCATGGCAGCTCGGGCTCTGGACGGGCTGGCGGAAATGGCCAAGCGACGCCCCCCGCGGCTTGCGGGGCGGCATCGGCACAGCGTGCCGTCCTCTCTAACAGAAGGCCATGACGATGACAAAACGCACCTAACGCCGGCCGGCGCGGCTGGGTGCGGCGGAGGACGAGGCGGCCGGCGCCGGCGGGCTTGATCTCCATCGGCAAATCATGATCTTGGGCGAAGCATGAGCGAGCTGCGTAGCACACCGACGGCAAGCGTCTCCGGCGGCCGCTGGGCGCCGGTGGCGGCTCTCGCACTTGCGCTGGCCTCCCTCGGAGCTCCCGGCCTGTCGGCCCAGGGGACCTCCCAGCCCGCGGCCGGCGGCAGCGGGCTGCCGGTGCCGCGCTTCGTCAGCCTCAAGTCCGACCGCGTGAACCTGCGCCAGGGCCCCGGCACCGAATACCCGACGGCCTGGGTGTTCCGGCGCGCGGGGTTGCCGGTGGAGGTCATCAAGGAGTTCGAGAGCTGGCGGCAGGTGCGCGACTCGGAGGGCACCACCGGCTGGGTGTTGGGCACCATGCTGAGCGGGCGGCGCACGGCCGTAATCCTGCCCTGGGAGGTGAAGCCCGGGCAGGCGCAGAAG
>DASRDL010000438.1:0-8116 GCA_035652635.1 Hyphomicrobiaceae bacterium
CGCCCTCCAGCAGCCGGGCCACGAACCGCAGTCGCTCGTCCATCACCGAACACTCCATCCAAGGCATCGACACCCCCGCAAGTGCGAAAGGTGTTACCTATGTGTCCGGTACGATTCGTCACCTATGTCTCGGGTCGCTCAATTGAAATCACATAGCTCTTCCACGCATTACCGGGCCAGCCCGTATTCCAGACCATGGCTGTTTTGCCCGCTGGCGCCCCGGGGGCGGTCCATGAGCGAGCCCCGGCACGAGCCCCGCCCGGGAGCAGGTGTGAGCACACCCGCGTCCCTGCGTTCGCGCTTTCCGGCCGGCGACCGCCGTCCGCCATTTTGGCGTAACGCGCACGACCTGCGAGTTCCGCTTCCTGGCCTGAGCGCCAAAGGTTCCGGCGGATTGCCGGCTCCCTCGTCGCCGATTCCCGACATTGGCGGCACCCGACTATCCGACCTGCCTTGCCGTGCCCGGTCGACCCCACAGCCCGGTCGGCCCCACATTGACAAAAAAGGGAAGTGGACTCTTGACTGCGCTGATCATGTGCCGTGGCGAACGGGAGTTCGGCATTGGAAGCGGAACCCACGAAGTTTCGGGAGTACGTGATTCCGTCGCTTGCCGCCTTGGCCGGGTTGCTGGCGCTGTGGTGGGCGTCCAACCATTTGCTCACTCTCCCCGAAAGTGCGATCCCGCGACCACCGGCAAAGGTGGAGCCCAAGCAGGCAGAAGGCGCCGAGCGCCAGCAGAGGGAGGAGGCCGATCGCAGGCAAGCGGCGAGCGCCTCGGAAAAGCGGTCTGAACAGGCCGAACGCAAGCAGGCGGCAGGCAAGCCCGAGGCCTCCACACTCGAGGACCTGCCTGCGCTCGTGCTTCGTTCCGATGGCAAGGCCGATTGGCATGCCGTCGCCGGACTTCACGTCGCTGCCGCGACACCCGGTCGGGGCGCGGCCCCAGCCCTGCGGCTGAGGGCGCTCCCGACCGCAGGGCGCCACCTGGTAGCCGTGCAGGTGCTGGGCCTCACACCCTCGGCGACCTATCGAATCGTCGGCTGGTTTGCGAAGGCCCCCGGCGGGCACCTCATGATCGAGGTGCGGGACGGAGTGGACGCGACCACCGGGCAACCCGCTCACTACGGGTTTGCCGACTTCGACCTCGGCAACGCTCTCCTCACCCGAACCTCTGGTGATGTTCGCTCTCCCGGCATTGCGCCGGACGGGGAGGGTTGGATCAAGGCGTGGGTCGATCTGCCCAGCAAGGACGGCAATGTTTTCGCCGTGTTCGGCATACTGGAAGGGCCGAACAACAATCATATTTTCCAAGGGGCGGGGCAGGAGATCGTCTTCGGCGGGGCCGAAGTCCAGCGGCAGCCGTAGCAGAGTGCAGCATCGAGCCGGGGAAGGAGCCCCGGCGCAAGCTGTCGGCCAGGGCCACATTGCCGGCTTCACCGGCGCTGCCAACGGATTGGGCTCCGGCCGGTGCGTTGGCCGCGGGAGGCCTCTTCGCTCACGCCACCTCGGTGACCGAAGCGACCTGCGCCGGCATCTCCGCAGTCCGATCCGGGCCCGGCCACACCACTTCGGCGTAGCGCATGCCGCCGCTGCCGGTCACCGTGATCTCGGCGAAGCCGGCCTCGCGCAGCTTGGCCTCGATCATGCCATTGCTCGCCAGTCGCTCGACGGGGCCGAGGGCGATAGTTGCGCGATAACGCTTGCCTTGCCGGACCGTGAATGTCGCCATGTCGGGCTTCCCCTCCAGCTGCCGGCGTGCTCGATCAACCTCACGCCTCGCCGTGCACGTTGACGATGCGCCGGGGCGAAGCATGCACGCCGTAGGTCTTGAGTGGCCGGTCGCCGGTGGCGCCGAACCAATGGCGCACGTTGGCGGGCAGGACGAGTGTCATACCCGGCTCGAGGTCTATGAGGCCGTCGCGCCCTTCGAGCCACGCCTGGCCCCTGCCCTCCAGCACCGTGATCGTCTCGAGGTAGGGGTGCGAGTGCAGCGGCGTCCTGTAGCCCGGCGGCGAGGTCTGGATGCCGACACGGATCGGCGTGGAGCCCTCCTCGTCGCCGACGAGCGTCTGGTAGGACGCGCCGCCCTTGAACGGCTCGGATGCCACCTCGCTGTGGTACACGACCGGCATGTCGTCCTCCATGAAGCCCGCGCCGCTCAAGCGAAGATGCGGTCGCCCTGCTGATCGATGATCTGCTTGGCCTTCATGATCGTGAAGGCGATCGCGTCTTCCCGGCCCGCATAGGTGTCCGCCCGCACGAAGCGGTGCTGCTTGGTGCCTTCTGCCGTGTCTTTCTCGATGGTCCCGCAGGTCTGGTAAACGCCGTTGGCGCGATATGGGGCCGGGATGATGCGGTAGCCCTTGTACTCGACTGTCTCGCCCGGCGGCTCGGCGGCGCTGCCCTCGCCGCCGGCGAGACGGCCAAACGCAGCCTTGAGCTTGGAAAACATGCGCACGCTCCGCGTCAGAGAACTCGCCCCGCCACCGCGTCGAGCTTGGCGATCAGCGCCGGGTCGCGCGCCTCGCGGGGCGTGATGATGGCCACATCGAGCGCGCGATCCGAGCCGATCGGGCAGGGCGGATGCTCGCGCGGGAAGCCGTGCGCCAGCCGCTCGATCAGCCGGTGCGCCTTGTCGACGTTCTCGTGCAGCACCTTGACGACCGCCGCCACGTCCACCTCCGCATGCTCCGCGTGCCAGCAGTCGTAATCGGTCACCATGGCGACCGTCGCGTAGCAGATCTCGGCCTCGCGCGCGAGCTTGGCCTCGGGCATGTTGGTCATGCCGATCACGTCGCAGCCCCAGCTGCGATAGAGGTTGCTCTCCGCGCGGGTGGAGAACTGCGGGCCCTCCATGACGAGATAGGTGCCGCCGCGGGTGTAGGCTATCGATTCCTGCTCGAGCGCGGTCTCGATCAGGTCGACCAGCGCCGGGCTGACGGGATCGGCCATGGACACGTGGGCGACACAGCCCGGTCCGAAGAAGCTCTTGGCGCGCGCGAAGGTGCGGTCGATGAACTGGTCGACCAGCACGAAGTGCCCCGGCGGCAGCCCCTCCTTGAGCGATCCGCAGGCGGATATCGACACGAGGTCCGTGACGCCGGCACGCTTGAGCGCGTCGATGTTGGCGCGGAAGTCGATGGCCGAAGGCGGCACCTTGTGGCCGCGGCCATGGCGGGGCAGGAAGCGGACCGGCAATCCGTCGAGGTCGGCGAACAGGATGCGGTCCGACGGCGTCCCCCAGGGCGAGCGCACGTCCTCCCAATGCACGTTCTTCAAAGCCGGGATGTCGTAGAGCCCGCTGCCCCCGACGATTCCGAGCACGGACTTGACCATGAATGCGTCTCCTGGCAGCAACGGACGCGCCGGCTGCGCCCGCGGGCTCTCCATGGCGGAGCCTAGCTGGCCGCGGCGGTGCACGCAAAGCGCTGATGGGCTGGGCCGCCGCCGGACCCCCACCCGTCATTCGCGGCTGTGAGAAGGCCTATCCACAGCTCAGTGGGCAGCGACGCTGGCTACCCGGGTCGGGCGAGCGTACCCTGCCCGCCCCCGGGCCACCTGAGAGGGAGCGGTCTTGTGGCCTTCATCGACTCCGATGCCGGTCGCGCCAGGCATGCGGCACGGGCTGGCGAGCCGCTCGGCCGCCGGCCCGTAGTGCTGGTCACCGGTGGGTCACGGGGGATCGGCCTGGCACTCGCGCGAGGTTTTGCCGCGCGCGGTCACGAGCTGGTGCTGGTTGCCCGCAATGCGCGCGACCTGGAGCGGGCGGCAGCAGCGATCCGTGCAGAGCACGCAGTGGCGGTCACGCCCCTGCCCTTCGATCTCACCGGAGAGGGGGCGGCGAGGGGCGTGCTGGCTGCCATCGATGCCGTGGGAGGCTACGTTGACACGCTCGTCAACTGCGCCGGTGTCGGGGCATCGGGCGCGTTTGCGGAAAGCGCCGCAGACGAGGTGCGAGGGGCCATTGGCGTCAACATCGAAGCGGCGACCACCCTGATGCAGGCCTGCCTGCCGGGGATGGTGGCACGCGGTCGCGGCGGCGTGCTCAACGTCGCCTCCCTCGCCGGGCTCCTGCCGATGCCGCGCCTTGCCCTTTACGGCGCCACCAAGTCCTATCTCGTCGCCCTCAGCCGCGCCGTTGCCAGCGAGCTGGCGGGCTCGGGCGTGACGGTATCGGTGCTTCTGCCCGGTCCGGTGGATACGAGCTTCTTTCCCCGCAACCTCAGTGCCGTCGCCGGGCACACGAGCCTGCTGCCGGGCCTTTCCCCCGACACGATCGCCGAGATCGCCATCGGGGGTTACCTCGCCCGCCAGACCGTGATCACGCCGGGCATGCTGGCCGCTCTGTGTCGAGTCGGATTGAAGCTGCTGCCGGCCCGAATGCTGTCCTCGCTGGTGCACCGCACACTCGGCGCCGCCAGTGCAGGGAGCAGCCAGGTCCTCGCGCTCTCCGCCCCGCAGCGAGCGGCGGCTGCTGACCCGTGCCCGGAAACCCGGCGCGGACGCCTCTGGCGGCTGATGCTGCAGAACGGACCTACGCTGGTCCTTGCCGTGCTGGCCCTTGTCTATCTGGTCCTCGTGGGGCTGGAGCTGCGCAAGGCGCCCTACGTCGATCCGAGCCGGCAAGGCTACATCGGCGTGGCGGCGGGATTGCTCGAGTACGGCGTCTACAGCAAAGTCTTCGTTTCGGATTCCGCGGAGCTCGTCCCCGGCCGCTACCTGGCCCCCGCATACCCTGCCATCATCGCCGGCCTCGCCCTCGTCGACCCGCGCCTCGCCGACGGCGTGAGGTGCCTGGTCGGGCATGGGCACGATTGCCTGCAGGGCAATCCATTTCGGCTGCTCGTCCTACTGCAAGCCCTGGCCGGCCTCGCGGCGTTGGGCTGCGCCTACCTTCTGGCCCGCGAGCTGTCGGGCTCGTCGGGGCTGGGGGCGCTGGCGGCGGTGCTCGTCCTCATCATGGGGCGCTACAACGACTATGCCGCTCTGGTGATGCCCTATGGCATCCTGCCGGTCTTCGCCCTCGGCCTCTGCCTGACGATGCTGCTGGCCCATCGTCGCCGCAGCCTCGCCATGGCTGCCACAGGCGGCATGCTGACCGGCGCGCTGGCCTTGCTGGAGGCCTGCTATGCCGCGCTTTGGCTGGCCGTCCCTCTCCTGCTCCTGTCGGCCGAGAGCGCCCGGGAGAGGCAGAGCCGCAGCTGGAGCTTTGCCCTGCTCGCGGGCCTGACGTTCGCCGTCGCCGCCGGCCTGGTGGTCGGCCCCTGGATGCTGCGCAATTACCTCCTGTTCGGCGACGTCGCATTGGTCGATGGCGGCGCGATCGAACACTTCGGCGAGCGGGTGGCCTATGTCGGCCTGCGCGGTCGCGACCTTGCTGTCGCCGCGTTCGTCTGGCTTCCCGCGGTCGGCGATCTGTCGCTGGCGTTCCTCCCGCGCTCCACGACGGTCCGGTTTGACGTCTACTACGACGGCAGCCTGCTGCGCGAAGCTGGGACCATCCTGGCGGCCACGACACCGCCACCCGGCGGGCCCAGCCATCTCGCCGTGCTGGTGGAGAAGTACGTTCTCGGCGACCCGCTCGGCTATGCCATGTCCACCGTGCTCCTGGTCGAGCGCGGCATGCGTTCAGCGAGTGGCTTCTTCGTGTTCTGGGGGTGGCTCACGCTGCCCGTGTTGGTGCGCCGCCTGCGCGCGCAGCAGGACCTCGGCCCGTTCCTGATGGCGGCCGGACCCCTCTTGGCCATGGTGGTCGTGCAGGCCCTGCTCACGGCCAACGTGGCCTGGATGAACCTGCCGCTCGTGTTCGTCTACGCCTATGCCATCGTCAAGGTCACCGGCGGCCTGGAGCTGCCGTTTGCCGTGCGGCGACTGTTCGGCGGCGAGCGTGATGCCGGCCCGCGGGACACGACGGCGGACACTCCCCTCGCGCCATAGGCTCATCCCACAGCGCTCGCTGTTGCCGCGCCATTACCGCAACAGCCCTGCCTCGCGCAGATAGCGGGCGACGCCGGGATGCAGCATCTCCGGACGGGCGACGGCGGAGGCCGTGTTGCGCGCCGTGGTCTCGGCGGCCTGAGGCAGTCTGGCGGCGATGGTGGGCTCGGCCTTGTGCACGGCCTTGGTCAGGCGCCAGGCCAAGGCCTCGTCGAGGTCGGCGCGGCACATGACGAAGCTCCAGGAGCCGACGGAGCGGATCGGCGCGTCCTGGCCGGGGAAGGAGCCGGCAGGCAGTGTCAGGGGCTTGAGAAACGTGTGCTTGGCGAGGATGCGGTCGATCTCACCCTGGTCGGGCACGATGAACCGCGCGCCCTTCTCGCCCTTCGCCACGGCCGCAAAACCCGGCCATCCCGAGCCGCCGCCCCACAGCGCCGCGGCGCGGCCATCCATCACCATGGCGGGTCCGTCGCCGGCCCGCTCCAGGTAGATGGCCTGAAAGTCCCTGTTCTGATCGAGCCCCAAGCCGTCGAGCACGTAGCGGGCGAGGATGACGAGGCCCGATCCCGCAGCACCGAACACCACCGGCTTGCCCAGCAGATCGCCGATGCTGCGATAGGGGCTGTCGGCGCGCACCACGAACATGCCGGGAGTCGAGTACATGGCCGTGATGATCTTGAGGCTCGACGGCGGCCGGCCGATGCCGGCGAGCGCCTCGTGCACCACCTCGCCCTGCACCAGGGCGATGTCGAGTCGGCCCGCCTCGAGGAGCGGCACGTTCTCGGTGCTGCCCTTGGTGTTGACGGCCTCGATGGCGAGTCCCGGGTCGGCTTGCGCGACAGCGGCGATGAAGGCGGCACCGTAGACGGGAAAGCCGCCGCCGGCCGTGGCGGTGCCGAGCCGCAGCTGTTGCCTCTCCTGGGCGGAGCCTGATGCGGTCATGGCACCTCCGAGCATCGCGGCAGCCGGGACGAGCACGAGGAAGCGTCGAAGAACGCGACCGAGCATGGGACGTGCGCACCGTTGCATCCCCGCCGTGCGATGCTAGAGGAGCGCAGCCATCCTCGTCCATGCCCGAGTTGCTCATTGCGGGACTGCGCGCCGATCGCGACGCCGCCGCCCCCGCGCATCGCTTCTGAGGCGCCCGAAACCCAGGCTTGCGCCGCGCACAGGGGTGGAGGCGCAGGCGCCCCTTACGCGGCCGGCGATCCGCGCTAAGCTGCCAGCCAGCAGGCGCTGCCCGACGGTTGCGCCGCAAGACCTTGGGAGGCGCAACATGAAGGGCGTGGTTTTTCTCGGCGACCGCAGGCTCGAGCTGCGCGACTTTCCCGATCCGACGCCCGGACCCCGCGACGTCGTGCTGGAGATCAAGGCCTCCGGCATGTGCGGCAGCGATCTGCACAACTACCGGGCCACCCCGCAGCCGGGCGGGGCGGTGACGGGAGGCATCAAGCGTGCCGAGGGTGTCATCGCCGGGCACGAGCCGTGCGGTGTGGTGGTAGCGGTCGGCACAGGTGTGGCGCCGACCGAGGCCAGGGTCGGCCAGCGCGTGATGGATCACCACTATGACGGGTGCGGCAACTGCAAGCACTGCCGCGGCGGCTGGACCCAGATGTGCCTCGAGGGCACCACGGTCTTCGGCTCGGGCGGGCACGGCGGACATGCCAGGTACATGAAAGTGCCCGTGCACACGCTGGTGCCGCTGCCGGATTCGCTCTCTTTCGTCACCGGCGCCGCGATTTCCTGCGGCACCGGCACGGCCTACGGCGCGCTCAAGCGTATCGGCCTCCAGGGCGGCGAGACGATCGCCATCTTCGGCCAGGGCCCCGTCGGCTTGTCGGCGACCCAGCTCGCCGTCGCCATGGGCGCACGCGTGATCGCGCTCGACATCTCGCCCGAGCGCCTTGCCATGGCCAAGGAGTTCGGAGCCGAGGTCACCATCAACGCCAAGACCAACAATGACGTCGTGGGCGCCATCCGCGACCTGACGCACGGCGAAGGGGCGCACAAGACGCTCGACTGCTCGTCGGCGCCCGATGCTCGGGCCGCCACCGTGCGGGCGGTACGCTCGTGGGGCACGGCCTGCTTCGTCGGCGAGCGCGGCCAGGTCACTCTCGACGTGAGCCCAGACATGCTGCGCCGGCAGGTGACGCTGGTCGGCTCGTGGACCTTCTCCAAG
>DASRDL010000439.1:0-5017 GCA_035652635.1 Hyphomicrobiaceae bacterium
CGGCGCCCGCCGGCTGCAGACGGTGATGGAGCGGGTGCTCGACGAGATCTCCTTCGATGCCACCGACAAAGGCGGCGAGACGATCAACATCGACGCCGCCTACGTGCGCGCCCGCGTCGGCGACCTCGCCAAGAACGCCGACCTGAGCAAGTTCATCCTGTAGGCGCGCACGGGCGTGTCAATGGACGTCGAGAGCGGTCTGAGCCGCACGAACCAGAAGCTCGACGTCGGCCCTGCCGACCTCGCGCTGGTAGTCCCCGTGCACAACCGCGTTGCGCAGAAGTAGTGCGTCGCGAAGCCGGGCCGCCTCCTCGAAGGTCAGTCGCCCATGACGCTCCAGGATCTCGAGCACTTGTCGAGCTGCCCGGGTGCCGCCGACGCCTTCGCCGGGTGCCACCATCCGCGCGATCGCCTCCAGAGCCGCCCAGACTAGGATCAGGGCAGCGCGGTGGTGCCCTGCTTCAGACACCGCTTCGGCTTCTTCGATCTGCTTCTCGATCTCTGCCCGGGTGGTGACTGGAGGTGGCTCCTCGGCCAGGTCGAGCTCGTCGCCGTAGATGACGCGCAGCTCCCAGTCCGGGTGCTGGCGCAGCCGTTCGCTCAATGCCTCCAGCCGCTCTTCCGACGAACGCCCAGGGCGGAGCTTGATTTCGATGGCGATGTTCTTTTGCGGGCCGATGGCTATGGCATCGGGATTGAAACCCTTCAGCACCGCCGGCAACGCTTCCCCGCTTGGATACTCAATGAACGTATAGCCCTGTGCCTCGTACCGCGGCCGCAGCAGCTCCAACAGGCGTCGCTCGGATTCTATGACGGTCACGGGACCTCTCCGACTTCCGAAAGATCGATGTGCAGGTAGACTCGCGGGCCTTCCATTTCGATTGCCGCGGCAAGGCTTGGGCTCGGGTCCCTGAAGATGAACAGTCGCCCCGGCTCGAATTTCTGTACCCAGATTCTCTCCACCTGATTGTCGTCCACGTACACGAAACGGCTGAGCGAATCGAGGACGGGTTTGACGATGTTGTCGATGTCGCCGTCCATTGGCGCATCGGGAAAGTAGTAGATCGTGACTTTGATAGGAGCTTCTGCCGCAAAGTAGAAGTCGGGAAGCACGGCGCGGGCGACAGCTCTGATCCGCTCTCGCCACCGCTCCCGACTCTGAGCGCTCGCCTGCAGAGATAGCGGGACACCCGGTACAACGAACTCGATAGGAAATTGCAGCTCAACGGATTCAATTTCGCCAGGCATGAGCAACCAGTAACCGTGCAATGCTCGCGCGGGGCCGAACGACCTCTTGCAGGCAAAGCATAGCCGATGCTCCGGCCGGACAAAGCCCATTGCAGATGCGGTCGATGGGCTCGGCGCGGAACTAAAGTCACGCGCGCTTGTCCTGGCCGTTCGCCCGGGCCGGCAGTGGCCCCATGATCACCTGCGCCACGGCGTGGCCTCCGGAGGAGCGGTAGGCGGAATAGCCGCCACCGTCCGCGTTGCGCTTCGAGCCGCCGTTCGTCTTCTCGCGCGGCGCGGCCGCCGTCGGTCCCTGCGCCCGCCAGCCGTTCCACGCCGGCAGCGACACGCGGCGCAAAGCGCTCAAACCGGCAAGAGGGCCCCAGGCAGGATCGGCGCCCAGCCACCAGGCCCTCGCCAGCGGGCTCGTGCTCGGCACCTTGTCGGCAAGCAGCGGCCAGCTGGCGAGCACCGCGATCGGCGGCATCGGCAGTGACCGGGCAGGTGCCGCAGACCTGCTGCCGTTCGGCTTGGCTGTCGGGGCGGCGCCGCCGGTCGCGTTCGCGGCTTCGATCAACTCGCTCCACAGCGCCATTCCGCGCGAGACAGAGGCCGCCGCGACGTCGATCGTCGCCATCACGCACCAGCGCATGATGGACGCGGTGGCGTCGACGAGCTGCGATTGCGTCTTGATGTCCAGCATGGGCGCTCTCCCGCACGGCCCCGTGCACCGCCGCCGGAGGCCCAAAGTAGCGCCCTTTTCGCGTCGCAACAAGATTATAGTGCGTCGCAATATAACACGACGAACGGCAAGCCAGGTACCGCGGGGCCGGGCTCAGCCTGCGGCCGTCAGGTCGCAACCCGCGCCGACAGGCCCTCGCCAGTTCCGGCCGGGCGATGGGAGGGCGGCGGAGGGATCACCTCGCCCTCTCCGTCGTCGTCGCGCGCCGCGAAACGGCCGGCGAACAGCCAGTAGACGATGCCGGAGACGAGGCCCGTAACGACGAAGGCCGCCACCGCATAGCCGCTGAGGAAGCTCCCCGCCGCCCCGGACTCGGGCCAGAACTGGGCCAGGAAACCGACGGCGGCGATGGCGACGGCAACCACGGCGTAATAGAGCCACCCGCCGATGCGCTGCCATTCCCCGAAAACCGCGCCGATCAGGGCGAACGGCGCCGCAAACACGGCGCTGTGCGTGGCCGCCGCCAGCGCCAGGAGCGCGATCTCGCTCACCCGGTCGGCCCCCGCCTCGGTGGCGATCTCGAGCGGGGTATAGACGAACAGGACCATGGTGAGCCCCGCCGCCAGGCAGGCGACGACGAAGCCGAAGATCACCCGAAGCACGCGTCCGATCATGCCGGCCTCCGGGAAGAATTGCAGTGGCGTGCGAAGCTTACATGCGCAGGGCCGCCTGTCTCAATCGCATTCTGCCCTGCTCAGGCATTGCGTCCGGCGACGAGCCAGTAGACGAAGCCGCCGGTGAAGCCGGCCACCGCCAGCACCTGCCACACCGCCGGCGACAGCTCGAGCGCCGTCATGGGCTGGCCCATGCGGGTGAGGAACGGCACAACCGCCAGCGCCACCCCGCCGCCGATGATGTAGTAGATCGAGCTGCGGATGCGCGCCACCTCGCCGACGATCACCACCAGCAGTGCCGGCACCAGCGTGTAGACGGAGGCGAATCTCGCGGCCAGACCGATCATGTCGACCACCGCGCCGACCGGTATTTCCTCCGGCCCGTGCGCGCTCAGCGCCTGCACGACGCGCTCCTGGCCGAGCGAGACGACGATGTATACGGCCGCCAGCGCCGCCAGCACGAAGGCGATCGGCAGCAGGATGATCCGCCCCACGGCGCGCAGCATGGCGCCCTCCTAATCCTCCCTCTCCCCATTCCGCCTCGGAACGGGGAGAGGGTCGGGGTGAGGGGCAGCCGCAGACGTCGCAACGAGCTTTTGCCGCTCACCCTGGCCCTCACTCCGCGAGCGGGGAGAGGGGAGAGACGCGGAGCGCTCGCGCGCGCTGAGCCTGAGGCTTTCGGAGCGCAACTGGCCGCAGGCCGCCATGATGTCGCGTCCACGCGGCGTGCGCACCGGGCTCGCATAGCCGGCGCGGTTGACGACCTCGGCGAAGCGCTCGATCTGCTCCCAGTCGGAGCATTCGTGTGCCGAGCCCGGCCAGGGATTGAACGGGATCAGGTTGATCTTGGCCGGAATGCCGGCCACGAGCTTCACGAGCGCCTTGGCGTCGGCCAGGCTGTCGTTGACGTCCTTCAGCATCACGTACTCGAAGGTGATGCGCCGCGCGTTGGAGAGGCCGGGATAGGCGCGGCAGGCCGCCATCAGCTCGGCGATCGGGTACTTGCGGTTGATCGGCACCAGCCTGTCGCGCAGCTCGTCGCGGGTGGCGTGGAGCGAGATGGCGAGCATGGTGCCGGCCTCCTCGCCCCAGCGGCGGATCTCGGGGACGACGCCGCTGGTCGACAGCGTGATGCGCCGCTTCGACATGGCGAGCCCCTCGCCGTCGGCAACCACGGCCATGGCCGCCTTGACGTTGTCGAAGTTGTAGAGCGGCTCGCCCATGCCCATCAGCACGACGTTGGTGATCTTGCGCTCGGTGGACGGGGTCAGACCCCGCGCCGCAGCCCTCGTTGCTGACGCTCGCTCTTGCGCCGCAGGGTCTGACCCCATTGCCGACCCCGCGGCCGTGCCGGGCCAGTCGCCGATGCGGTCGCGCGCCAGCAGCACCTGCCCCACGATCTCCGCGGCCTCCAGGTTGCGCACCAGCCGCTGCGTGCCGGTATGACAGAACGAGCAGGTGAGCGTGCAGCCGACCTGGCTCGAGATGCACAGCGTGCCGCGGTCGGCCTCGGGGATGTAGACGGTCTCGATCTCGGGCGGGCGGGCCTCGTGACCGCGCCTCTCCAGGCGCAGCAGCCACTTGCGCGTGCCGTCGACCGACACCTGCTCGGAGATGATCTCCGGCCGTGCCAGCGAGAAGGCGGCCTCCAGCCGCGCGCGCAGGTCCTTGGACACGTCCGACATCTGGGCGAAGGAGGTGGCGCCGCGCACGTAGATCCACCCCCACAGCTGGCCCACGCGCATGCGGAGCTGGCCCTCGGGCACGCCGATGCCGGCGAGCGCCGCCGCCAGCTCGGCGCGGCCGAGTCCGGCCAGCGACGGCTTTGGCGCGACGGCACCCTCGGGGCGCTCCATGTCGAGGACGGCAGGCATGGCGTGGCGTGGTGGCAGATCGATCCTGTTGCTTGCGCCCGCATTTAGCAGGTCTGCGCGGCTTCTCCAACGGCCTGGCCGGAGGCCCGTTCCGCTCGGGCGCCGCGGCCGTCGTCCGCAGGCGCCGTGATCCGACTTTGCCCGCACTGACGGCGCACGCCGGCCCATGCTATCAACGCCGGGCCGCCGGGATCGCGGGCGGCATGGGTCGGCCCCGTGACAGGCCACGCGGGCAGCGCAACACCGATCGGGCGAGCGAGCACATGCCGCAAGAGGCGCCGAGCATAGGCTTCATCGGTCTGGGCGTGATGGGCGGGCCGATGTGCCTCAATGTCGTCCGCAAGCACGCCGGCCCGGTGCACGCCTTCGACCTCGATCCGTCCGCGCTGCGCCGCGCGGCGGAGGGCGGCGCCGGGCCTGCCGGCTCGGTTGCCGAGGTGGCGGCGGCGGCCGACATCGTCTTTCTCTCCCTGCCCGGGGGCAGGCAGGTCGAGGAGGTCTGCTTCGGCAAGGGCGGCATCGCGGAGGCGGGCCGGCGCGGGCTGACGGTGGTCGACCTC
>DASRDL010000440.1:0-2978 GCA_035652635.1 Hyphomicrobiaceae bacterium
CTTGAGCGACGCGTGCGTGTCGTCCTTCCTCGCCGCGCCGTTCCCTCACTTCGAGGTCGTGCTGCTGGAGCGCGCGAGAGTGTCCGGCTCCGGTCCCGGGCTGCTCGGCATCCATGAGGTCGCCGAAGCGAACGCCGGTGCGGGGCTGACGCTCTATCCGCTCTTCTGGCTGCACCACTCGAACGAAATCAGCGCGGAGGAAAGCAATGCACTGCGCAGCCTCGGCCAGCAAGGGTTCCTCAGAGTGCACCGAGGGTACCACCTCAAGTGCATCCTGAAGGAGGCCGATGCCGGACTTGGCGCTTCCTACGCGAGCGGAGGATTCCGGGAGCGCCGGCGGCTACCCGCCGGGATGCCGCTGGCGCTTGTCGAGGGTGCGTCGAAGACCGAACGGATCGTCTTCATGACGACGGCCGAGGACATAAAGCGGGCGCTGCCTGGAACGGCGATCGGGCCTCTGTTCGATTTCACGCCTCCGCGCTGCGCGTTCACGCGCAACCAGCAGAAGATCCTGGAGGCGGCGGTGAACAACATGACCGACCGCGAGATCGGCACGCTGCTCGGCACCAACGCCAACGCCGTGGCTCAGCACTGGCGAAAGATCTACCTGCGCGTCGAACGTGAGCTGCCGTTCGTGTTCGATGGCTTGGCCGCCGGTGAGGGAACGCGCGGGCACGAGAAGCGCAGACGCGTGGTCTCCTACATCGCCGACCACATGGAGGAGCTGCGGCCGTACGCTTGGCGCCCAGCGTGAAATTCGAGAACTCGAGCGTGGCGCGAACGGCGGCGGCACCAATCCCCGTTGTCCGGCCACGCCGCCGCCCACGCCCGCCACGCCCTCAATGGAAGTAGCGGCCCGCGTCGATCACCACCGTCTGGCCGGTCATGGTCTCGGTGCGGCACATGGTCACCACCATGTCGGCGCAGTCGTCCTTGTCGGCGGCCTTCTTGAGGAGCGCACCGGAGGCGGAGCGCTCGATCTGCTCGGGCCGCAGGTTGGCGGTGGCGCGCGTGCCCTCGAGCAGCCCCGGCGCCACGCAGTTGACGAGCGTCTCGGGGGCCAGCGCCACGGCCATGCAGCGCGTCAGGTGGATGAGGCCGGCCTTCGACACTGCGTAGGCGATGGAGGACCCCGTGGGCCCGAGCCCCGCAACGGAAGCGATGTTGACGATGCGGCCCCGCCCCTGGCGCTTCATGATCGGGGCCACCGCCTTGGTGAGGCGCATGGGGCCCGTGAGGTTGACGGCCATGATCTTGTCCCACACGTCCATGGTGAGGCCGTCGAGGTCGGCGAAGGGAATCGACTTGTTGTAGGCGGCGTCGTTGACGAGGATGTCGAGGCGGCCGAAGCGCCCCGCGACCTGGCCGACGAGGCGCTCCACCGCGGCTCCGTCGGTGATGTCGCAGCCGAACGCCGCGGCATTGACCTGGTAGCGCGAGGCGAGCCCGCGCGCGACGCCTTCCGCCTGCTCGCGGCTCTGCGCATACATGACGGCGATGTGCGCGCCCTCCCCTGCCAGGGCATGGCAGATGCGCTGCCCGAGCCCGCCGTTGCCGCCCGTCACCAGCGCCACCGCTCCCTTCAGGTCCATCCGGCTCTCTCCTGCTCGAGGGCTCACGAGCCCATCGGGTACTCGACGAACTCGACGACGATGCCCTCCGGTCCGCGGCAGTAGAAGGCGACGGCGCGGCCGCCGCGCATGCTCTGCACGTCCGACAGGGGCTGATAGCCGGCGGCGACCATGCGCCTGTGCGCCTCGACCGCGTCCTTGGCCTGGAAGGCGATGTGGGTGAGGCCATGGTCGCACTGGCGGATGGGCACCGGCCTGCCCTCCGGGCTCAGCCACTGGAAAAGCTCGATGTGGTAGCCGCCGAGCGCCAGCATGGCCCAGCGGCAGGCGGCGCCGGGCATGCCGGTCACCGTGCCGAGCACGGGCTCGTCGCGGCGCTCCATCTCGCCCACCACCTTGAAGCCGAGCAGATCGACGAAGAACGAGCGCATCCTGTCCCAGTCGCGGCAGCTCACCGCCGTGTGGTGCGGCCGCTCGATCAGATCCCTAACGGAATGCTTGTGCGCCATGGTCCTCCTCCCTACGTCCCGGCCGCCGCCTGTGCGGCCAGCATCCGCTTGGTGGCCTCGAGGTCGACCAGCGGATAGGTGTCGAAGTGGGCGGGGATGATGTCGGCCCACTCGTTCAAGATGAGGTGCAGCGTCTCGTTGCTGTCGACCTCGAAGATGGCCACCGCACCGCGCCCGGCGCGGGGGTAGACGTGGCGGCAGGCGCCGCTTGCCTGGTATCTGCCGATCCACGGCCAGAACGACTGGCGTGCGGCCGCCATCTCGGTCGGCCGCTCCGGGCGCGGGGTAGAGACGACGAGAAACAGCATCGCGGCACCTCGCACGCCATCATCGGCTCAGCATGGCCTTGAATGCGGCCGTGGCGCGGCGCCGTGCGGCATCGGCGGCCGGCGAGGCGGCGCCCATGGCGAAGTAGCCGTGCACCATGCCCGCCTCGCGGTGATAGGACACCTTCACGCCGGCCCGCTCCAGCGCCCGGGCGTAGGCCTCGCCCTCGTCGCACAGAGGATCGAGCTCGGCCGTGCACACCACCGCCGGCGGCAGGCCCGCGAGACTGGAGGCGCGCAGCGGCGAGGCACGGGGATCGGCGGCGTCCCTGGCGTCCGGTGCGTACTCGCCGGCGAAGAAGCGCATGGCATCGATGGTGAGGAAATAGCCCTCGGCATTGCTCTGGCGCGAGGGGTGCTTGGCGTTCTCGGCGGCGGAGCGGTAGTGCCCGGTGATGTCGGTCACCGGGTAGATCAGCAGCTGCGCCGCCAGGCGCGGGCCGCCGTCGCGGCAGCCGAGCGCCACCGCCGCGGCCAGGTTGCCGCCGGCGCTGTCGCCGCCGACGGCGAGGCGCGAGGCATCGCGGCCGAGCTCGGCGATGGCCGTCGCCGCCCATCGCGTAGCGGCGAGG
>DASRDL010000441.1:0-6089 GCA_035652635.1 Hyphomicrobiaceae bacterium
GTGGAGATCGAGGCCGACCTCGACCAGAAGGGCGAGATCGTCGGCTGGCGCGGACAGGTGTGGAGCAACGGCCACGTCTCGCGCGCCGGGCGAGCGCCGATCCCGACCGTGCTCGCAGCCTCCCATATCGCCAAGCCGTTCGACCGCTTCATCGCCTTCAATCCGCCGATGGCCAATGGCGGCGGCGCGGAGCGCAATGCGGTTCCGCTCTATGACATCCCGGCGATGAAGGTCGTCTGTCACCGGCTGCTCACCATGCCGATCCGGACCTCGGCTCTGCGCACGCTCGGGGCATTCGCCAACATCTTTGCCATCGAGTCGTTCATCGACGAGGTGTGCGCGGAGACGGGCGAGGACCCGCTGGCCTTCCGCCTGCGCCACCTCTCCGACCCGCGCGCCCGCGCCGTGCTGGAGGCTGCGGCCAGGCGGGCCGGCTGGGCGTCGCGGCAGAAGCGCGACGGGGTCGGCTACGGCATCGGCTTCGGCCGTTACAAGAACTTCAGCACCTACTGCGCCGCCGTCGCCGAGGTCGACTGCTCGGCCGACATCCGTGCGCGCCGCATCGTCGTCGCCGTCGACGTCGGCGAGGTGATCAACCCCGACGGCGTCGCCAACCAGATGGAAGGCGGGGCCATCCAGGCCACCAGCTGGACCCTCAAGGAGGCCGTGCGCTTCGACCGCTCGCGCATCACCAGCGACAGCTGGGAGACCTACCCGATCCTGCGCTTCTCCGAGGTGCCGGCGGTGGATGTCGAGATCGTCAACCGACCGGAGGAGAAGGCGATCGGAGCGGGCGAGGCGGCGCACGGGCCGACGGCTGCAGCCATCGGCAACGCCGTATTCGATGCACTGGGCGTGCGCGTGCGCGACCTTCCCATCACGCGCGAGCGCATCATCGCCGCCATGGGCTGAGGCACGCGGTGGAGCTCAAAGTCCTCAGCGGCGGTGCAGCCCAGGGCCTCGTCGGCGCGCTCGCACCGCAGCTCGAGGCCGAGACGGGCTGCCGGATCGCGGGCACCTTCGGCGCCGTCGGGGCCATGCGCGACAAGCTGCTGGCGGGGGCCCCGGCCGACCTCCTCATCCTCACCTCGGCCCTCGTCGCCGAGCTGCAGCGCGCGGGCCACGTCGCTGCCGGCTCGGCGGTCGACATCGGCATCGTGCGCACGGGCGTGGCGGTGCGCGCGGGCGACCCGCTTCCCTCCATCGCCGGTGCGCAGGGCTTGCGCGCCTCGCTGCTCGCCGCCGATGCCGTATACTTCCCCGACCCGAAGCTTGCCACCGCCGGCATCCACTTCGCCGGCGTGCTGGACCGGCTGGGCATCGCCCGCGCGCTGGAGCCGCGTCTGCGGCCCTTCCCCAACGGCGCCGCCGCCATGCGCGAGCTGGCGGCGGCCGCCAGCGCGCACCCGATCGGCTGCACCCAGATCACCGAGATCCTGGCGACGCCCGGCGTCGCCCTGGTCGGGCCGCTGCCCGAGGACCTGGGGCTCGCCACCGTCTACACCGCCGGTGTGGCGGCGCGCGCGGGCCTGCCCGATGCGGCCCGGCGCCTCGCTGCCCTGCTCGCCGGCGACGCTGCCCGCAGTCTGCGCCGCGGCCTCGGCTTCGAGCCGCCCGAGACTTGATCTCGCTCGCCGCACGAGGCATCTGAGGTGGCCGCGCGCCATTGATTCAAGCGCCCCCTGCATTACATCGCAGCCCAGCATCTGCCCGCAAACGCCCTGCAGTCACCGCACGAAGAGCGAGCGAGACACCATGACCGGCACAACCCCCAAGACGGCCGAGACGCACACCTTCCAGGCCGAGGTGGCACAGCTGCTCCACCTGATGGTGCACTCGGTCTACTCCGAGGCCGACATCTTCCTGCGCGAGCTGATCTCCAATGCCTCCGACGCCTGCGACAAGCTGCGCTACGAGGCCATCGCCAGGCCGGAGCTGATGGCCGACGGCGCACCCCTGTCGATCCGCATCACGCCCGACGAGAAGGCCGGCACGCTCACCGTCGCCGACACCGGCATCGGCATGGACCGCCAGGAGCTGATCTCCGACCTCGGCACCATCGCCCGTTCCGGCACACGCGCGTTCATGAGCCGGCTGGCGCAGGCCCAGGACGGCAGCGGGCTCATCGGCCAGTTCGGCGTCGGCTTCTACTCCGCCTTCATGGTCGCCGACCGCATCGAGGTGACGAGCCGCAAGGCGGGCACGGGCGAGGTGTGGGTGTGGCGCTCGTCGGGCGACGCCGGATTCGAGACGGCTCCCGCGCCCGCGGAGGCGGCCGAGCGGCTGAAACGCGGCACGCAGGTGGTCCTGCACCTGAAGCCCGATGCCAGGCGCTTCCTGGAGCCCGGCCAGATCGAGCGCGTGGTGAGGGCCTACTCCGACCACATCCTGTTCCCCATCGAGCTCGCCGACGGCAAGGGCGAGCCGCGCCAGATCAACGCCGCGAGCGCGCTGTGGCAGCGGGCGAAGTCGGAGGTGAAGCCCGAGGACTACAAGAGCGCCTACCGCAGCATCGCCGGCGCCTTCGACGAGCCGGTATTGACGCTGCACTACAAGGTCGAGGGCCGGCAAGCCTACGCCGTGCTGCTGTTCGTGCCCTCCACGCGGCCGTTCGACCTGTTCGACCAGGAGCGCAAGGGCCGCGCCAAGCTCTACGTGCGCCGCGTCTTCATCAGCGACGACGCCGACCTGCTCGCCCCCTATCTGCGCTTCGTGCGCGGCGTAATCGACAGCGAGGACCTGCCCCTCAACCTGTCGCGCGAGATGCTGCAGAAGAACCCGCAGCTCGCCCAGATCCGCAAGGCCGTCAGCGGCCGGATCTTGAGCGAGCTCGAAACGCTGGCCGCCAAGGACGCCGCCGCCTACGCCAAGGTGTGGGAGGCGTTCGGACCCGTGCTCAAGGAGGGCATCTACGAGGACAGCGAGCGGCGCGACCAGCTGTTGGGCCTCGCGCGCTTCACCACAACCAAGGACGGCGGCCTGCGCTCGCTCAAGGACTACCTCGCCGACCTCCGGCCCAACCAGACCGCCATCTACTACCTCGTCGGCGACAGCGTCGATCGCCTCAAGGCGAGCCCCAATCTGGAGGCGGCTCGGGCGCGCGGGGTGGAGGTGCTGCTCCTGACCGATCCCGTCGACGCCTTCTGGACCTCGCTGGCGCCGGGCTTCGAGGGCAAGCCCTTCAAGTCGCTGAGTCAGGGCGACGTCGATTTCGGTCCGGTGCCCCTCCTCGACAAGCCTGCCGAGAGTGAGGAGAAGGCGGCCGCGGTCGACGATGCGGTCATCATCGCGGCGGTGAAGGCGACCCTGGGTGAGCGTGTCGCCGACGTCCGCGCCTCCCAGCGCCTGACCGACAGCCCCGCCTGCCTGGTGGCCGGCGGCTCCGGCCCCGACCGCGAGCTCGAGCGGCTGCTGGCGCGTGCCAAGCGCGGCATCGGCGCCAAGCCGATCCTGGAGATCAACACCCGCCATCCGCTGGTCAAGGCCATCTCCGACGCCAAGCTCGCCCAGCGCGACGGCGACGTGGCCGACCTGTCGGAGCTGTTGCTCGACGAGGCGCACATCCTCGATGGCGAGGTCCCCGCCGACCCGGCCGCCTTCGCCCGCCGCGTCAATCGGCTGGTAGCCAAGGGGCTCGGCTGATTCGCTTGGCTTGGCGGAACGAATCAGGTTCGTAGGGCGCAAGAGCCCCGGACTTGATCCGGGGCGCAATGCGCTGATGCACCGCGACATCGGCGCAATGCGGCTGATGCCTTTTGCGCCCTACGAGCTGCGATGCCCGCCTATCTCGAATCGCTGAACCCCGAGCAGCGGCGCGCCGTCGAGCATGGCGTCAATGGCCGGGGCATCGACATTGCCGGCCCGCTGCTCGTCATTGCCGGCGCCGGCTCGGGCAAGACCAATACGCTGGCGCATCGGGTTGCGCACCTCATCGTCAACGGTGCCGACCCGCGCCGCATCCTGCTCCTCACCTTCTCCCGGCGCGCCGCCGCCGAGATGGAGCGCCGCGCCGAGCGCATCGTCGCCGCCGCGCTCGGCGAGGCTGGCGCCGGGCGTCGCAGCGGGCTCGTTTGGTCCGGCACCTTCCACGCCGTCGGCGCACGGCTGCTCAGGATGCATGCGCACGCGATCGGCCTCGATCCGGGCTTCACCATCCACGACCGCGAGGACTCGGCCGACCTCATGAACCTGGTGCGGCACGAGCTGGGCTTTTCCGACAAGGCGAAGCGCTTCCCGCTCAAGGCCACCTGCCTTGCCATCTACTCGCGCGCCGTCAACGCCGGCGAGCCGCTCGAGGCGACGCTGGCCGGCCAGTTCCCGTGGTGCGCGGAGTGGAAGGACGACCTGCAGGGCCTGTTTGCCGCCTACGTCGAGGCCAAGCAGCGCCAGGGCGTGCTCGACTACGACGACCTGCTGCTCTACTGGGCCGAGCTCATGCGGGTGCCGGCGCTCGCGGCCGAGGTCGGCGCGCTGTTCGACCACGTGCTGGTCGACGAATACCAGGACACCAACGCCCTGCAGGCTTCCATCCTGCTGGGCCTCAAACCCGACGGCGCCGGACTTACCGTCGTGGGTGACGATGCCCAGGCGATCTACGGCTTCCGCGCCGCCGACGTGCGCAACATCCTCGACTTTCCCCATCGCTTCCGGCCGCCGGCCACCCTCGTGCGGCTCGAGCTCAACTACCGCTCCACGCAGCCGATCCTGACTGCCGCCAACGCCGTCATCGGGCTTGCCCGCGAGCGGTTCACCAAGAACCTGCGCGCCAACCGGGGCGGCGGCGAGCGGCCGGCTCTCGTCACCGTGCTCGACGATGCGGCGCAGGTCGACTGCATCGTCGCTGCGATTCTCGCCAACCGGGAGGCGGCGATCCCGCTCAAGGAACAGGCGGTGCTGTTCCGCACCGCCCATCACAGCGCCATGCTGGAGATCGAGCTCGCGCGCCGCAACATCCCGTTCGTCAAGTACGGCGGTCTGAAGTTCGTCGAGGCGGCGCATGTCAAGGACCTCATCGCCGTGCTGCGCTGGGCCGAGAACCCCGGCGACCGCGTGACCGGCTTCCGCGTGCTCCAGCTCATCGACGGCATCGGCCCGGCCACGGCGGCCAAGGTGCTCGACCGCATCGGCGGACGCTCCATGGTCGATGCGCTCGCCACCTTCCCGCCGCCGGCCAAGGCTGCAGAGGCCTGGCGCGACCTCGTGGCATTGATGCGAGCCCTGGGCGAAGGCACCGCGGGCTGGCCGGCCGACATCGATCTCGCCCGCCGCTGGTACCAGCCGCATCTGGAGCAGCGCTACCCGGATGCCGTCGTGCGCGCCGGCGACCTCGACCAGCTGCAGCGCATCGCCTCGGGCTATGCCTCGCGCCCCCAGTTCCTCACCGACCTCACGCTCGACCCGCCGAGCGCCACCAGCGCCGAGGCTGGCCCGCCGCTGCTCGACGAGGACTACCTGATCCTCTCCACCATCCACTCCGCCAAGGGCCAGGAGTGGCGCGCCGTGTTCGTGCTCAACGTGGTCGACGGCTGCATCCCCTCCGACATGTCGACGGGCAGTGCCGAGGAGATCGAGGAGGAGCGGCGCCTGCTCTATGTCGCCATGACGCGCGCCAAGGATCAGCTGATGCTGCTCGTCCCCCAGCGCTTCTATGTTCACAACCAGGCGCGGCGCGGCGACAGGCACCTCTATGCCGCGCGCACGCGCTTCATCCCGGCCGGCATCGCCGG
Organism: Hyphomicrobiaceae bacterium; assembly: GCA_035652635.1. Classification (GTDB taxonomy): domain Bacteria; phylum Pseudomonadota; class Alphaproteobacteria; order Rhizobiales; family Hyphomicrobiaceae; genus AWTP1-13. Next base: position 5,727 of record DASRDL010000441.1, read on the forward strand.
CTGCTTCGAGGCCCGCAGCTGGCCGCCGCCGACGGACCGGGTCGGGCGTGAGGCGATCGCGCCGGCGGTGACCGTCGACCTCGGCGCCCGCATGCGCGGCATGTGGCGCGGCACCGGTACGTGAGGCAAAGCCGCCGCGCGCTCTGCGCTCACGGATAAAGGCGCTGCTTGCGCCACGGCTCGCTCGGAGCGCCGCGCCGGAACACCACGCGCTCGTGCAGCCGGAACGGCCGGTCGTGCCAGAACTCGATCTCGAGCGGCGTGATGCGGAAGCCCGACCAGTAGGGCGGGCGCGGGATGTCGCCCAGCGGGTACCTGGCCGTCACCGCCGCTACGGCCTTCTCCAGCGCGAAGCGGCTCTCG
>DASRDL010000442.1:0-2686 GCA_035652635.1 Hyphomicrobiaceae bacterium
CGCAGGTAGCGCATGACCGTCGCATCCTTGATGCGGTAGGTCTCGAAGCTGCCGGAGGCGAGGGCCGCGCGCGTGGGCGCGGGAATGATCTGGATCAGCTCGAACAGCTTCATCTGGTCGATCTCGTCGGGCAGCATCGCCACGATCGCCGGGATCTGCCGGAACAGGTCGGCGTGGGCGTTCATCAGGCCGTTGCGCACGGCGGTCCAGTGATTGAAGCGCTGGTCGCCCTTGCCGATGCGCGCCGTCTCGGCCGCGTCGCGGGCGGCCAGCGCCGGATCGAGCTCGGCGATCGCCGGCAGGAGCGCCGCCCACGCCCGCTGCCCCTTGCGGTCCTCGTCGACGCCCGTCTGCAGGCTGCCCTTGTATTTGTCGGAGCGCGCGTTGCCGATGTTCTGCTTGCCGCCGGTCTCGGCGTAGAACAGCCCGAGGCTGATGCGGCCTGCCGCGTCCGCCGCGGCCTCGTCGAGGCCCTTGGCGCGCGCGATCGCCCGGCCGAGGACGGCCACGTCCTCGAAGGGCGTGTCGGAGGCCTGGGCCTCCGGCGGCGGCGCCTCCATGAGTGCGAACAGCGCCGCATAGTCCTCGATCAGCGGCTCGATGTCGGCATCGAAGTAGGCCGGCGGCACCCCGAACCGGTTGGGCCGGCCGATGCGCGAGGGCATCACGTCGGTGAGGTCCTTGTAGGTGCTCATCACCTTGAGGCGCGCCAGATACAGCGCCTGGCCCGGACGCGCGGGCAGCACGCGCTTGGCAGAGACCAATTGCGCCCGTCGTTTCGCCAGGATGGCGCGGAACTCGCTCAGGGCCTTCTCATAGGCGGCCTGGGCCGCGGCCTGCGCCTTCGTTGGTGTGGGGACGGCTGACTGCGCCCAGGCGGGCGCCATCACGCCGGCACAGCCGGGGCCGGCGATGGCGAGGGCCAGGGCCAGCGCGAGCCTACGCACGCGCAACCTGCGCGCTCTTCGCAGCGCCGCCTGCGCCCACGAGCGGCAGCGGCTGCTCGCCGAGCATCGCCTTGGCGACCACCTCGCGCGCGAGCGCCGCATCGAGCGCATGCTGGGCGATGAGGTCGCGGCATTCGGCGACGATCAGGTCCGCGTCCTGCAGGAGCTTCAGCTCTTTGTAGCGGTCGTGCTGCTGGAGGCCCATGCTCCCGCCCACGATCTCGAGCAGGTTGACGATGCGGAACGGCCAGTCGCGTTCGTGCGCGCACAATGACCTGTGGTCGGAATGGTAGACGGTGACCAGCGCATCGAGACCGGCATCGCGCGCCGCCTCCAGCTCGCGCAGCTCCAGCTCGCGGCGGCACTGGGGCAGCGCGGCCAGGTAGACGCTCTGCAGCCCGAGGGCCGGCTGTCCGAGGTCGACCAGCGTCACGCCGGGGACGGCGCGCAGAAGCTCGGCGGCCGCCTCCATGACCCCTGCAATGCCCGGGTGCTTGTGCACGGCCACACGCAGCTCCACGCGCTCCCGCAGATGCGGCCTCAGCGCATCCAGCCGGGCGTGCAGGAAGCGCAGGAACGGCGTCATCTCGAAGGGTCGCGCGCCACGCTGCCGCTCGAGCGCCGGCAGCGTCGTCTCGGTGAACTGCACGTGGCAGCTCGGGCACCAGGACAGCACCTGCCCCGACTTGGCTCGCGACAGCTTGTCGATGGAGGCCGAGCCCATGCGGCCGGACATCTCCGTATCGCCCGTGCGCAGCTGCTGGATGCCGCAGCAGTGGCTGGGCCCCCCCATCACCTGGTAGCTGACGCCGAGCCGGTCCATGATGTCGAGCGCGAGCAGGGCGATGTGCGGCGTCTTGAGCACATTGCAGCCGGTGTAGAATACGAAATCGGGCGGCTCGGCGGGCGCGGCGATCGCAGCACTCCCCTGCCCCAGCCGCTCCAGCACGCGGGCGTCCAGCTGCAGGCGCGACAGCACGGCCACGTCCTGGCTCGTGCCGCGATATCTCTGCACGCCCTCGCGCCGCCGCTCCGGCAGGGCTTTGGCGGCCCGAGCCATGGCGAGGCGGGCCATGGTCAGCAGGAAGCGCGGGTTGACGCCATAGTCGCAGGCCGGAATGCAAGCGCCGCTCTGCGTGCACTTGGCGGCCCACGTGCGCGACGCCTCGGGGCCATCGCCGGTGCGCACGACCTCGAGGACGCCGGCAATGACATCGCGCGGCGCGGCTGAAGCGATGCCGGCCGGCGCCACGCTGGGGCAGGCCTCCACGCACTTGCCGCATTGCGTGCAGGCGTCGAGCATCGCCGTCACACGCTCGTTCAGCGCCTCTTCGAAAGACAGGCCGGTCATCGGTGCAGCTCTCCTGATCCGTCCGATCCTAGCACGGGCGGGCCGCGCGTACCGCTGTCATGCGCCATCTCGCCTCTGTGCCAGCTCGTCTCCCCCGCGGAGACCTGGATCCTCGGACCAAGCCCGAGGATGACCCGCGTGGGTCGCGATGGAGTGAGACCATGCATCCGTCGTGCTCGGCCGCCGTCGCGGGCCGGACGCGCGGCTGTCATGCTCGGGCTCGTCCCGAGCATCCAGCGGGCCGCATCCGCCCGGTGGCGATACGGTGTAGGCGGCCACCCACCCGCGCTCGTAGTTCGCGCAGATACTCCCCGTGCAGCTCGACATCACCCACGTGACAGCGGGGATGACAACCTACCCCGCCGCCGGTGGCTTGCCGCGGGCGTTG
>DASRDL010000443.1:0-3806 GCA_035652635.1 Hyphomicrobiaceae bacterium
GCATCAATGGGCTCACCGAACACTTCAAGCTGCACAAGAACGACAACCATTCGCGGCGCGGCCTGCTCAAGATGGTGAGCCTGCGCCGCCGGCTTCTCGACCACGTCAAGGACAGGGACGAGAAGCGCTATCAGAAGATCATCGAGCGTTTGGGAATCCGCCGCTAGCGGGCCGGGAATGTCCCGCGGGAGCAAGCTCACGTCGCCCCGAGAAAGATGGAATGCGGGCCCGGGCTTCTCTCCAGGAAGCTGCGGCACTTGACGCTTTGAACAACGAGAAACGAGACGACAGATGTTCGAGACACAACGCGTGGAGATCGAGTGGGGCGGGCGCAGGCTCAGCCTCGAGACGGGCCGCATGGCCCGCCAGGCCGACGGGGCCGTGCTCGCCCAATACGGCGAGACCAGCGTGCTGGCGACGGTGGTCGCCGAGAAAAGCGTGCGCCCGGGGGTCGACTTCTTCCCCCTCACCGTCAACTACCAGGAGAAAACCTTCGCCGCCGGGAAGATTCCCGGCGGCTATTTCAAGCGCGAGGGCCGACCGACCGAGAAGGAGACGCTGACCTCGCGGCTCATCGACCGGCCCATCCGGCCGCTGTTCGTCGACGGCTTCAAGAACGAGACGCAGGTGATCGTCACGGTGCTGTCGCACGACATGGAGAACGATCCCGACGTCGTCGCCATGGTGGCCGCCTCCGCGGCGCTGACCTTGTCCGGCGTGCCCTTCCTCGGGCCGATCGGCGCCGCCCGCGTCGGCGTGATAGGCGGCGAGCTCGTGCTCAACCCGATGATCGACGAGATGAGCGAGAGCGCGCTCGACCTCGTGGTGGCGGGCACCGCCGACGCCGTGATGATGGTGGAGTCGGAGGCCAAGGAGCTGCCGGAAGCGCAGATGCTCGAGGCCGTGATGTTCGGCCACCGCGGCTTCCAGCCCGTCATCCAGGCCATCATCAAGCTGGCCGAGAAGGCGGCCAAGGAGCCGTGGGACTTCCAGCCGCCCGACAAGTCCAAGTACGAGGAGAAGGTGAAGGCGCTGGCCGAGGCGGATCTGCGCAAGGCCTTCGCCACGCCCGAAAAGCAGAAGCGCCACGAGCTGATCGAGGCCGTCAAGGCGCGGGTGCAGAAGGAGCTGCTGCCCGCCGATGCCGATCCCAACGAGGCGGTGCTGCTCGATTCCGTCTTCAAGGGCCTGGAGCAGCACGTGGTGCGCGGCGACATCATCACGACCGGGCGGCGCATCGACGGCCGCGATCTCAAGACGGTGCGCCCGATCAAGTCGGAGGTGCACGTGCTCGCCCGCACGCACGGCTCGGCCCTCTTCACGCGCGGGGAGACCCAGGCGCTTGTGGTCGCCACTCTCGGCACCGGCGAGGACGAGCAGTACATCGACGCCCTCGAGGGCACGCGCAAGGAGCGCTTCCTGCTGCACTACAACTTCCCGCCCTACTCGGTGGGCGAGACGGGGCGCATGGGCTCGCCCGGCCGGCGCGAGATCGGCCACGGCAAGCTCGCCTGGCGTGCCGTGCACCCGCTGATGCCGAGCCCGGAGGAGTTCCCCTACACCGTGCGCGTGGTGTCGGAGATCACCGAGTCGAACGGCTCCTCGTCGATGGCCACCGTGTGCGGCACGTCGCTGGCGCTGATGGACGCCGGCGTGCCGATCAAGCGCCCGGTCGCCGGCATCGCCATGGGCCTCATCAAGGAAGGCAACGGCTTTGCCGTGCTGTCCGACATCCTGGGCGACGAGGACCACCTGGGCGACATGGACTTCAAGGTGGCGGGCACCGAGAAGGGCGTCACCTCGCTGCAGATGGACATCAAGATCGCCGGCATAACCGAGGAGATCATGCGCCAGGCGCTGGAGCAGGCGCATGCCGGCCGCATGCACATCCTGGGCGAGATGGCCAAGGCCCTCGACAGCGCCCGCACCGAGCTCGGCGAGTACGCACCGCGCATCGAGACCATCAAGATCCCGGTCGACAAGATCCGCGAGGTGATCGGCTCGGGCGGCTCGGTAATCCGCGAGATCGTGGCCGAATCGGGCGCCAAGATCGACATCGAGGACGACGGCACCATCAAGATCGCCGCCGCCAAGCGCGAGTCGATCGAGGCGGCGCTCAACCGCATCAAGGCCATCACGTCCGAGCCCGAGGTCGGCCAGATCTACAAGGGCAAGGTCGTCAAGATCATGGAGTTCGGCGCCTTCGTGAACTTCTTCGGCGCGCGCGATGGGCTCGTGCACGTCTCCCAGCTCGCACCCGGCCGGCCGGAACGCGTGGAGGACGTGGTCAAGGAGGGCCAGGAGGTATGGGTGAAGCTCCTGGGCTTCGACGATCGCGGCAAGGTGCGCCTTTCCATGAAGGTCGTCGACCAGGCCACGGGCAAGGAGATTCCGCGCGCCGAGGGCGAGCCGGAGGACCGTTTCGAGGGCCGCCCGCCGCGCCGCGATCGCGACGAGCGCCCGCGCCGCCGCGAGCGCGGGTGAGGCTCTCGGCCCTCGCCGCTTTCCGCCATCGGTGACCTCGCAGGGCAGCTGCGCGGCACGCTCATGCGAGCCCCGCGACGGAGCCCCTACGGCCCTTCCGTTGCCGTGTTTACCTTCCCGCCCGCGAAGCGATGACGCTCGCGCTGCGACGAAGGGGTGAAACGCGCAATCGGAGGTTGGTCATGCGGTTCGGTGGTATACCGGTACTTGTCGGAGCCCTCGTTTGCCTCGGCCTGGCGCCGGCGCAAGCGCGCTGGGAGCAGCTCGGCTGTCAGAAGGTCGGGTTCAAGACGGACCGGGACGTGATCAAGGTCGGCCGCGCCGAAGGCCGCTTCAAGTCGATCCGCCTGAAGGTGACGGGCAACAGGGTGCACATGATGGACCTCAAGGTCGTCTACGCCAACGGCCAGCCCGACGACATCCCGGTGCGCGAGGAGATTCGCGCCGGCGGCCAGACGCGGCCGCTGGACCTCAAGGGCGAGCGGCGCGCCATCCGCCGGGTGGAGATGGTTTGTCGCTCTGAGCCCAACTTCCGCGGCCAGGCAACCGTCTGCGTCGAGGGCCAGACCTGAGGCCGAACGCTGCGCCGGACAAGGGCAGGGCGGGCGGCACCGCAAGGAGCGGCCCGCCCCGAGTCAGAGCCACGCCGTCAGCTCGCGCTGCATGAGCCGCGCGCCGAAGGCAAGAAACAGCACGCCGAAGACGATCTCCATCGCCGGGCGATAGCGCGCGTAGGCCGAGCGCACGCGCTCGCGCTGCATGAGCCAGGCGAGCAGCGAAAGGTAGCTGCCGTTGGCGGTGACGATGACGCCGACCGCGGCGACCTGCGTGGCGGCGCCGGCCGTCAGCAGGCCGACGCCGGCGAAGATGCTGGCGAGGAAGAACAGCGCCTGCACATTGGCGAGGGCCGTGAGCACGCCCTGCAGGAAGGGTCTCCCGCTTCGTGAGTCGCCTAGCGCCGGGGCGCGTCCTGCGCTCCCTTCTCCGGCCCGGCGCCGCGCGAGCCCGGCGTGCACCAGGCGAAGACCGACCGAGACCAGATAGCCCCCGCCGAGCAGATACACGCCGAGCCGCACCGATGGCGCGGCGGCGAGCAGGACGGCGAGGCCGGCCAGCGTGGCGAGCGCATAGAAGGCGATGGCCAGGAGGTTGCCGGCGAGCGCTGCGGCCACGTCGCGCCAGCTGGCCGTCACCGCCAGATGCACGATGAGCAGCGTGTTGGGTCCCGGTGTCGGGACAATGGCAAGCCAGAGCAGCGTAAAGGCTGCGAGCACGGCCCAGTCGATGTGCAAGGGACGCTCCGTTGCAGGTGGGGGGAAGGG
>DASRDL010000444.1:0-4329 GCA_035652635.1 Hyphomicrobiaceae bacterium
GTCGAGCCGGCGACTGCCGAAGAGGCGGAACGATGAATTGCTCACGGGGCTCATTCCTCGAGGTTGGGCCGTGTTGGCGCCGCTTGCGCTGCCGCCGCAGGGAATCCCGCGGCAAACCGTGCAGATAACATAGGTTCTGGCACGAATAAGGCAAATTGCCGTGAGGGCGCAGGCAACTGCGTCCCGCGCACCTCGGACGTCAGCGCAAGCCCCCTGCCCGGACGCCCGCTCCGAGCTTGGCCAGGGCTGCGCGCAGAGCCGGATCGGCGACGCCGGCGACTTCATGCGTGAGCGGCGATGGGACAGGCCTCGGGGCCGGTCGTGGGCCCGTGCCCTGGGAGTTGAGCGGCGCCTGCACGACGCGCAGCTCGCGCACGGCGGCATAGCCGAAGTAGGCGTTGATGCGCTCGATGATCTGGCGGGCGCTGTGCTGCACCTCCAGGCTGCGGCCGCCGTCGACCCGCAGCACCAGCGTCGCTCCGGGACGGCCCTTGCCCGTGCCGTCGGCTCCCTCCTCGCTCTCGGGCGCCGGCCCGCGCGGCCACTTCAGGCGCTCGGGCGCCGTATAAGCGGCAAGCTCTCTGCCGGCGATGGCCGGCCAGTCGGTGATGAGCACAGCGGCAGAGAAACCGTATTTCTCGAAGGCCTTGCGGGTGAGGGTGGGCACGAAGCTGCCGACCGCCTTGATGCCGAACAGGGCTCCGGGGCGCCTGCGGGCAAACCCCACCGCCTCGCGCGGGCGGACGGCGGGGACGGTGGGCCGGGCTGGCGATGTCATGACGACCGTTTCCCTGTGGGCGCGTGCCGCTGGCAGTATCCAGAGACCGACGCGACACGTACCATTCGGTAGACGATTCGCGCTGTGCGCGAAATGTGCCCGTCCGCCCGGCGAGCTCGGCAAATGCCATGCACAACCCATGACTAGTGTGGCGAGGAGGCAACTGCAATTCCGGCTGGGCGGCCAGGACTGCGCCGGCGCCCTGCTCGACTGGTACGACCGCGAACGGCGCGACTTGCCCTGGCGCACGCCCAGGGGCCGGGCCGCCGACCCCTACCGGGTCTGGTTGTCGGAGATCATGCTGCAGCAGACGACGGTGGCGGCCGTCATCCCCTATTACGAGAAATTCCTGCAGCGCTGGCCGACGGTGGAGGCCCTCGCTTCGGCCGCCCTCGACGACGTGCTCGCGGCCTGGGCGGGGCTCGGCTACTACACGCGGGCTCGCAATCTCCACAAGTGTGCCCAGGTGGTCGCCGGCCGGCTCGGCGGCCACTTTCCCCGCACCGAGGAGGGCCTGCGCGAGCTGCCGGGCATCGGCCCCTACACGGCCGCGGCCATCGCCGCCATTGCCTTCGGCGCGCGCGCGACACCGGTCGACGGCAACGTCGAGCGGGTGGTGGCGCGCCTGTTCGCGGTGCGCAAGCCGCTGTCGGCCGCCAAGGACGAGATCAGGCGGCTGGCGGCGTCGCTGACGCCGGCGAGGCGGGCCGGCGATTTCGCGCAGGCGCTGATGGACCTCGGCGCCGGCACCTGCACGCCCAAGCGGCCCTCCTGCCTCATGTGCCCCCTGCAGCGCGACTGCGCCGCCCATGCCCAGGGCCTCGAGGGCGTGCTGCCGGCCAAGGCGGTAAAGCCCGAGCGGCCGGTGCGGGTGGGCCTCGCCTTCCTCGCGCTGCGCGAGGACGCGCACGTGCTCCTGCGGCGGCGGCCCGAGGCCGGGCTGCTCGGCGGCATGCTGGAGCTGCCCTCCACCGACTGGGCCGAGACGCTGCCGCCCTTGAACGAGGCCATGCGCGGAGCGCCTGTGGTGGCCGACTGGTGGGGCGTGCCGGGCAGCGTGACGCACACGTTCACGCATTTCCGGCTGGAGATGCTGGTCTACCGCGCCATCGTGCCGGCGGATGCCACGCTCACCTTCTGGGCCGACCCGCAGCGCTGCCGCTGGGTGCCCCGCCGCGAGCTCGACCGCGCCGCGCTGCCCAGCGTCATGCGCAAGCTGATCGCGCACGGGCTGCGGGAGACGTAGGTCGGGACGGGCGAAGCACAGGCACACCACATGCTCACGCCGGCTCACTTCGCGGCTCGGCGGCAAATTCGGCGAAATGCCCGCGCCGCTGCAGCCAGGCGAGCAGCGCCAGGGCCGGCAGGGCGGCGAGCGCGGTCGTGACGAAGAAGGCAGGCCAGCCGATGGCGTCGACCAGGAAGCCCGTGCCCGAGGCGAACAGCGTGCGCCCCGCCGAGGCCAGTGCGGTGAGCAGCGCATACTGCGTCGCCGTGTGCAGCGGGTTGCCGCACAGGGCCGACAGGTAGGCGATGAAGAACACCGTGCCGAGCGCGCCGGTGAAGTTCTCGATGACGATGGCAACCGTCAGCGCCCAGGCGGCCGGCGGCTGCAGCCACAGCCAGACGAAGGCGAGATTCGAGAGCATTTGCAGCAATCCGCCGAGCCAGAGGGTGGCGGCCATGGAGAGCGAGCGCGCCACGGCGCCTCCGACGAAGCCGCCGGCCAGCAGGGCGGCGAGCCCCAGCCCCTTGACCATGGCGGCATAGGTGGCCTTGTCGTAGCCCAGGGCGTTGAGGACGAACGGCGCCGTCATGGCGCCCGCCAGCGCGTCGCAGAGCTTGTAGAGCACCACGAAGGCCAGCACGGCGATGGCGCCATCGTGCGCCAGGAAATCGGTGAAGGCGCCTGCGGCGGTGCGGGTGATGCGGCCCAACGTCCCGGCTTCGGCCGGCCGCCGAGGCGCCTCGACTCCTCGCGCCGGCTCGCGGGCGAGCAGCACGGCGGCAAGCCCGACCAGCACCAGCAGCGCCGCGACCATATAGGCGATCGGCCACACCGCCGCCTTGTCGAAGCCCCGCAGCTCGAGCCAGGCGGTGAGGGCGACGATGCCGGCGCCGGAGGCCAGCATGCCGATGCGATAGGCGGCGACGTAGCCGGCCATGCCGGCCGCCTGCTCCTCCACCGACAGGCTTTCCACGCGGAACGCATCGATGACGATGTCCTGCGTCGCGGAGGCGAGCGCCACCATCAGCGCTCCGAGCCCCACGGCCAGGGGTGCGGTGACGGGATCGCGCGTGCCGAGCCAGGCGATGGCCGCCATCAGGGCGAGCTGGGAGGCGGCGAGCCAGGCGCGCCGCCGCCCGAGCCGGGCCGACAGCCACGGCACCTCGATGGCGTCGACGAGCGGCGCCCACAGGAACTTGACCGTGTAGGGCAGGCTCGCCAGCGAGACGAGGCCGATGGTGGTGACATCGACGCCGCGGTCGGCCATCCACACGCGCAGCGTTTCCGCCGACAGGGCGAGCGGCAGCCCCGCCGAAAAGCCGAGCAGCAGCACGATGGCCACGCGCGCCCGTGCGTAGACGGACAGCCCGGCAGACAGGCGAGCGTGCCACGCTTGCTCCCTCTGTGAGGCGACGCTCATTCTTCTCGGCCCGTGATTTTTCGCGGTTCGTCGGCTCGTGACGTCGAGATGCGCGTTAGCCCAACGATGTGGCGGCAAAGAGCCACTCGGCGTGCGGCGGCCAGATCGGGGTCACGGCCGTGCCATGCCGGCGGCGTGGCGGCGCACCGTCAGCGCCAGCACCAGCGCCAGCGCCGATGCCGCCGTGTACATGGCGAAGGCATTGAGGTAGCCGATCATCGCCGCCTGGCGGGCGATCTCCTTGGAGAGCTTGGCGAGGCCAGCCAGGGTATCGAGGCTCCACGCGCCCGTGGCCCACGGCAGCGACAGCGTGGTATTGAACGGCGAGATCAGCTCGGTCATGCGGCTGTAGTTGGAGCCGGTGGTGCGCACGATCTCGGCCACCGACAGCGAGATGAAGAAGCTCGAGCCGATGTTGCGCAGAAGGTGCAGCACGGCCGCTGCCTCGGCCCGGTCGCTCTGCGCCAGCGTGTCGAACGTGACGACGGTGAGCGGCACCCAGATGACGCCGACCGCGAGCCCCTGCAACAGGCTGTTCCAGGCCAGCGTGTGCATGTCGACGTTGAGGTCGACGGTGAGCATCCACAGTCCCGAGACCACCTGCAGCAGGAACCCGAGCCCCATGCCGATGCGAGGGTCGGCCTTGCCGATGAAGCCCGCCGCCAGGAAGCCCAGCGTCGCGCCGGCGCCCCTCCAGCCGATCACCTCGCCCACCATGGAGTCCGGAAAGCCCACATGCTGCTGCAGCAGCGGCGGCAGCAGCACCATGGGCGTGAAGTTGAGCATGCCGTAGATCGTGACCAGCAGGAGGCCGAGGGCATAGTTTCGGTTGGAAAGGAGCCGCAGGTGCAGGAAGGGGTTGCGGGCGGTGAGGCAATGGACGACGAAGATGTAGAACGCAAC
>DASRDL010000445.1:0-2096 GCA_035652635.1 Hyphomicrobiaceae bacterium
CACGGTCAACAGCACCTACAACCGCGGGCCGCACAAGCGCATCGCCGGCCGCACCGTCGCCGATCACATGACGGCCATGAGGCAGTATCGCGAGGCCGTCGCCGACCTGCTGGCGTAGGGTGCATAAGGCGACAGCCGCAATGCACCGATCGGCGTGTCTATCGGTGCTTTGCGCCTTCGGCTTATGCACCCTACGGGCTACGGGCCCTCACGCCTTCTTCTGCCACCGGCCCTCCGGCGACTGCTGCCAGTAGGTGACCGCGCAGCCGGCCTCTCTGGCAGCCACCCACTGCGCGCGCGCCTTGGCCACGGCGGCGGCATCGCGGCCCTCGAACAGGTAGACGACGCGCGTGTAGGGCGCGAGGTCGCCCGCCTCGGCACCGTCGACCAGGAAGCGCACGCTGGCGCCGTTGGGATTCTCCTCCTCCGTCGTCAGATACACAGGCTGGGCGGCGGCATTGCCGTCGCGCCTGGTGCCGTGCGGCAGGAAGCTGTCGTCGCGCCAGGTCCACAGCAGGGTGTCGAGCGCCTCGACGCGCTCCTCCGAGCCCGCCTGCACGACCGCGCGCCAGCCGCGCTCCAGCGTCTTCTCCACGAGGCTCGGCAACACGCGCTCCAGCGGCTGGTGCTCGAGATGGTAGAAGAGGACCTCGGTCATGGCGGTCACCTCGGGAACGGGGTCGGCCTGCGCGACGTTCCCCGATGAACCAGCTGGAAACACAGGAGTGAGCCCATGTCCAGAGGCTCGAAGGCGAAGTACACGGACAAGCAGAAGCGGCGGGCCGAGCACATCGAGGAAGGCTACGAGCGCCGCGGCGTGCCATCGGGCGAGGCCGCGCGGCGCGCCTGGGCCACCGTCAACAAGGAGACGGGCGGCGGCAAGCTGAGCGGCTCGGGCCGCGGCAAGGCCGAGAGCAGGCAGCCGTCGCGCAAGGGCGGTCGCCTCGGCGGTCGTGCCAGCGCCAACCGGTCGGCGGCCGCCAAGTCGCGGGCGGCGCGCAAGGCGGCGGCCACGCGCAAGCGACGCGCCTCGCGTTGAGCCTCGCCGCGCACGGAAGGCGATGGAGCCATGAGCCGAGGCAGGAAGCCGAGCCGGGCGCATCACCCGTATCCGCAAGGCGGCAGGCGCAAACGCGACGCCGCACCGGTGCCGCCTGCGCCTGCGGTGCGCAACCGCAGCTGGGACCCGGGGCACAAGGGCCAGGGCGCCGAGGGATTGAGCAAGGGCTACGGCGGCAGCGGCGGGTCGGGCACCGGTCCCTCGGGGCCCGACGAGAAAAAGTAGGCGTGCAGGCCCCAAGCGTCCTCTTTCCGAGGCTGCGGAGCACGCGCTCCATCGGTCGGCGGTCCAGCTGGCAGAACCCCGGTCATCCCAGGTTTCCGGCCGCGAGATGTCCATCGACCGCCGCTCTGATAGCCTCTCGGCTCGGCGCAGACATCTCGGGGAATGTCAGGCAAATGCGCATCAAGACGGCACGGACCGTGCTGCGCCCCTGGTGCGAGGCGGACAGGCCAGCGTTTGCGGCAATGCATGGGGATCCCGAGGTGATGGCAGATGCAGGCGGGCCGCTCAGCCGGTCGCAGAGCGACCGGAAGATGGACCGCTACGGGGCCGCGTATGAAGCGCATGGCTTTTGCCGATGGGCGATCGACGACCTGGAGGGCAAGCTCGTCGGCTACGCGGGCGTGATGCCGATCCCCGCCAATTTCCCGCTGGCGCCAGGTTTCGACATCGGCTGGCGCCTCGTGCGCAGCGCGTGGGGAAGGGGGCTGGCGTCCGAGGCTGCCGCCGCCGCGCTGGAGGATGTGTTCGCGCGCACCGATTTGGTGGAAATCTTGAGCTACACCGCATCCGACAACATGCGTTCGCAGGCGGTGATGCGCAGGCTCGGTCTGAGGCGCGACCAGGCTCGTGATTTTTGCGTGGAGGCTGACGGAAGGCGATGGAACGGCCTGGTCTGGATCGCTGATCGCAGACGATAACCGGCTCAAGTGCGCAGGCTGGGGCGGTAGCGCTGCTCGGGCAGCCCGTAGGTCCAGGCCACGGCCTCGCGCGCCGAGCGCATGTTGGCCGGCACCTGCAGGAAATAGCGCTT
>DASRDL010000446.1:0-16914 GCA_035652635.1 Hyphomicrobiaceae bacterium
GTCCTCGCGGCTCGTCAGCAGCACGAACTCGCACGGGATCCGGGCGGCGATCGCCGGCACGTTGCCGGGCGCCAGCAGCGTCGGCAGGCAGCTGTCGAGGAACTGGCGCACGTGGCGGAAGCCCCACGCCGGCAGCAGCAGCTTGACGGCACGCGGCGGCGCGCGCTGCGGCTTGGTCGCGGGCTCGCCGAGGCCCGGTCGGGACGACCGGGCCTCGCGTGCCAGGCCGTCGAGCATGTTCATCTGAGCTTGAGCGCCTGCATGCGCTTGATGTTGTAGTAGCGGTCGTCCGTCATCGCGTTGGGCACCTTGCCTGCATTGAAGGCCGCCTTGAGATCGACGATGGCGTCGCTCACCGAGCGGGCGGCGACGAAGCCCAGCTCGCGGCGGATGCGCTCGGACGACACATGATACGAGCGATGGTCGTCGGTCGGCGTGACCACGATGTCCACCCCGGGGCCCACCTCGGAGCGCACCATCTCGGCGATGTCGCGCACCTTGAGGTTGTGGTAGCCCGCATTCCAGACCTTGCCGTCGATGGCCTCGTCGGGTGCCTCCAGGAGCTTCAGGTAGAGGTCGGTCATGTCCTCGACGTGGATGTTGGGGCGCAGCTGGTTGCCGCCGAACACCGTGATGCGGCCGTTGTTGATGGCGTGATTGGTGAGGATGTTGACGGTGAGGTCGAGGCGCAGGCGTGGCGCATACCCGCACACCGTCGCCGGTCGCAGCGTCACCGCCACGAAGCCCGGCTCGCGCTCCTCCTCCAGCACCTCCTCGCACATCGCCTTGTACTTGGAGTAGTCGGTGAGCGGCTGCAGCGGCAGGTCCTCGGTCACGTCCATCTCGTCCTTGATGCCGTAGACGGAGGAGGAGGAGGCATAGACGAAGCGGCGGACGCCGGCGTCCTTGGCGGCCTTCACCAGCGGGCGGAAGCAGTCGTAGTTGATCGACCGGCCGAGGGAGGGATCGAGATCGAAGGAGGGATCGTTGGAGATGCAGGCGAGATGGATCACCGCGTCGCACCCCGCCAGCGCGCGCGCCACGTCGGCGGGGCTGCGCAGGTCGCCCATCACCTCAGTCAGCTTCGGGTGCGGCTTCAGGTCGGCGAACACGTCGCCATAGATGTAGAGGTCGAGCACGCTGACCTCGTAGCCGGCGGCGAGCAGCTTCGGGACGAGGTTCGAGCCGACATACCCGGCGCCGCCGGTCACCATCACTCGCTCGAATCGCTTGGCCATCTGCTCTCTTTTCTCTCCTTCCAAGTCGTGCTCTGCCGCTCCTTGCGCCAGGCAGGCGCTCTACCAGCTTGCCCGAGCCCATGCTGCGGCGCCGCCGGGCCGCCGAGGGCCGGCGCTGCCGCACCGCTGTCCATTCCACACTCCGGCACCGACCGGAGGCGCTCAGCTACCTGAGCAGACCCTGAATGCCCTTGACCAGCGAAGCCTTGTCGATCGAGCGACGGTGGCCGACGATCTCGACCTTGAGGGCTCCCACCACATTGCCGATGAATCCGATCCGCTCGATGGCCCCGCCGGCCGCCACCAGCGGCGCCGTCACGGCGAGGAAGGCATCGCCCGCACCGACCGTGTCGACCACGTTCTTGGCGAAGGCCGGGATCGTGTGCACCGCGCCGCCGCGCTCGAAGGTGACGCAGCCGTGCTTGCCGCGGGTGATGATGATCTTGTCGCAGTCCATCCGCTCGAGGATGCGATTGGCGATGTCGCCGATCGGCGACAGGCGGTCCGAGCAGGCCAGCTGCGCCTCCGGTGTGTCGATGCAGATATAGTGGGCCTTCGGATACTTGGTGATGAGGTTGTAGCCGAGATTGGCACTGTTGCTCTGCGTGTTGACGGCGAGGAAGCGCGACGATCCGACCAGCGCGTCGATGGAGCTGCCGCCCAGCAGGCCGTGACCGAAGTCGGTGGCGATCACCACGTCGGCCTGCGGCGCGCGCTTGGCGATCAGATCGTCGACCTGCCGCTGCAGGCTGCCGATCAGCGGCTCGTCGTTCATGATGTAGACCTCGAACAGCTTGCGCATGTAGGAGGGGTCGACGAAGCGGCGCTTGATCGTGGTGGGCGCCCCCTGCCGGGTCACGACGTTGAGCCGCACGTTCCGCTTGAGGCTATCCCTGACCAGATCCTCGTGGCTGTTCACCTCGCCCAGGCAGGTGATGATCTCCACCTCCCTGCAGAACGACGCGACGTGGTTGGCCGCCGCGAACACGCCGCCGGCGAACACCTCGCGATCCTGGTAGCGGGTCGCGATCATGTTCTCCTTCGGCGTCTTGCCCATCGGCAGCACGTACTGGTACTCGTCGATGATGGCGTCACCGACCAGCAGCACCTTCATGTCCCGCACACGGTCGATCAGGCTCAGGATCTCGCCGAGGCCACCGTCGCGGCGCTGTCTGTCGAGGTGGTCACGGATGTGCGGCTCGTACACGTTGAGGTGCCGGTTGATCAGCTCGGTCGAGCTGAACGTCACCTCGTCCGTGAAGAGGATGCGGCCGCCGCACGACTCCACGGCCTCCCGCTCCATGCCGATCTTGCCGGTGATGTCGCCGTCCGGGTTCTGATAGTCCTGGCCCTTGATGTAGATGGCGGGCCGCAGCTTGCGGATCGCGTTGACCGCATCGGGCGCGTCGTTGATCGCCACCCAGCCCACATACTCGAGCGTCGCCAGCATCTCGGCGCGCAGCGCCTCGCCGAACACCGGCCGGCCCGGGCCCTTGTTGACGAAGCGGTCGGCCGTCACGGTGACGACGAGCACGTCGCACTGCTGCCGCGCCGCCTGCAGGTGGCGCACATGGCCCAGGTGCAGCAGGTCGAAGGTGCCGTGCGCCTGCGCCACCGACATGCCGGCGCGCTGCAGCTGCCCGACGATGCCGGCCAACTCGTCCAGTGTGCGGATCTTGTCCGCCGGCGACTTCGCGACCGGCAGCGCTGCAGGCGACGGCGCCGGCCGCACGAAGCTCAGCGCACCCGACTCCATAATGTCCCCCCAGTCCCGTTCCTGTCCGAGCCAAGATACTGAAACCAGTCGCTCGTCGCTTCGGCTATGCTCGAGGCGGTCCACACCGGGGCGTCCCGCCAATATTCGATGTTCTCCCGCATGATGCGCACACCATCCGCGAACGTGACCTTCGGTGCCCAGCCGAATTGCCTGCGGATGTTGCCGATGTCCGCCCAGGTGCAGTCGGGTTCCCCGGGGCGTTTCGGTATGTGTACCGACGCGGGCGAACCAAGTAGACGGACGAGCTCGTTGACACTGACGGGCTTGCCGCTACCGACGTTATAGATGCCGCCCTTGTCACTGTCTGCCACCGTCACGAAGGCGTCCACAACGTCGCTGACGAAAGTGAAGTCGCGCGTCTGCTCTCCGTCACCGACGATGGTGAGCGGCTGCTTGTTGAGCAGCTGCGCGAGGAATACGCCGAACACCGCCCCATAGGTGCCGGAGGTGCGCGCCCGCGGACCATAGACGTTGAACAACCGTACTGAGACAGCGGACAGCTTGTAGACCTGTGCCCAGTGCACGGTCAGCTGCTCGCCCAGGTACTTCGTGAGCGCGTAAGGGTAGCGCGGGTCAGCCGGCGCACTCTCCGGCGTCGGATAGATGTCGGGGATGCCGTAGCACGATGACGAGGCCGCATAGACGAGCCGCTTCACGCCGTGCCGTCGCGCCGCCTCGAGCACGGCGAACGTGCCGTCGACGTTGGCGCGGAAATAATCCTCGGGCTTCTGGATGGACGGAACGATGTCGGCGCGCGCGGCGAGGTGGAAGACGCGCTCGACTCCGGCGCACGCCGCGTCGACGGCACGCGTGTCGGCGACGTCGGCTTCGATCACCTCGAGGCGCGGCTCGGCCTCGTGCTGCTTCAGGTTGGACCGGCGACCCACGGAGAAGTTGTCGAGCACGCGCACCCGCCGCCCCTCGGCGACCAGGCGGTCGACAAGATGACTGCCGATAAAGCCCGCTCCCCCGGTTACGAGGTCCGTGCCCGTGCACGTACGCAAGCTGAAATATCCCTCACCGTGCCCAGTATTGCTTATGTCTAGCAAACCGCCGTTGCGTTGCAACGATTTTCTAGGTTGGTCGGCGGCATGGCGCCGCCGCCGCTTCCTATCCGCCGGGCGCGCCTTGACCGTTGATGTAGAGCGCGTAGAGCGACTGGCTGGCGGCCATGAACAGCCGGTTGCGCTTGAGGCCACCGAAGCACACGTTGGCGCAGCGCTCGGGCAGCGCGATGCGGCCGATCGGCTTGCCGTCGCGGTTGAATACCATCACGCCGTCGAGCTCCGGCGAGCCCATGCCCCACCCGCACCACAGGTTGCCGTCGACGTCGCAGCGCATGCCGTCCGGCGTGCCGGGCCCCGCGTCGATCAGCACGCGCTTGTTGGCGAGGCGGCGCCCGCCGTCGGTGACGTCGTAGGCGAGTATCTTGCGGTTCGGCACGCCGCGGCTCTCCACCACGTAGAGCAGCTTCTCGTCGGGCGAGAAGCAGAGGCCGTTGGGGCCCAGCACGCCCTCGGCAACGACGGTCGCCTTGCCGCTGTCGGGATCGAGCCGGTAGACGTTGGGCTCGAGCTCGGGCTCGGACTTGTAGCCCTCGTAGTCTCCGAGGATGCCGAACACGGGATCCGTGAACCAGATCGAGCCGTCCGACTTCACCACCACGTCGTTGGGCGAGTTGAGCCGCTTGCCGTCGAAGCGGTCGATCAGCACCGTGATGGAGCCGTCGTACTCCGTGCGCGTCACGCAGCGCCCGCCGTGCGAGCAGCCGATGAGCCGGCCCTGGCGGTCGCGGGTGTGGCCGTTGGCGAAGTTGGAGGGCTTGCGGTAGATGCTCACCGCCCCCGTCTCCTCCTCCCACTTGAGGATGCGGTTGTTGGGGATGTCGCTCCACAACAGGTAGCGCCCGTCGCCGAAGTAGACCGGCCCCTCCGCCCAGCGGCAGCCGGTGTAGAGACGCTCCACGCAGGAGAGCTTCAGCCAGTATTTCTCGAAGGCGGGATCGAGCGCGACGATGGCCGGATCGGGATAGCGC
Source organism: Hyphomicrobiaceae bacterium (assembly GCA_035652635.1). Classification (GTDB taxonomy): domain Bacteria; phylum Pseudomonadota; class Alphaproteobacteria; order Rhizobiales; family Hyphomicrobiaceae; genus AWTP1-13. The sequence goes on from DASRDL010000446.1 coordinate 5,051, forward strand.
GTGGCCTGCCGCCAGCCGTCGGCGAAGGTGGGGACCGCGGGAGTTGTGGGCATTGGGCACGCTCCGCAGGAAATGAATGCAGCTGCCTTGACGAGACCATCTCTCGCCATTCGCTGGTTGCGCCTGGGTTCCTATACCTAGAGATGCTGCTTGAAGTCCATGCGACTGTGCAAGATGGGTACGATGTCGATGCTGCCCTTGACGCTCCTGTAGAAGAGGACGTGCGAGCCGGCGGCATACTTCCTGTAGCCCCTTCTGACTTCGTCACAGGCGCGGCCCCTGCGAGGTTCCTCCGCGACCGTCTCTATCGCTTTCTGCACGATGCGAAGGTAGTCCTCCGCCTGCTCCGTGCCCCATCTTTTCACGCTGTAGGCCCAAATGTCCTCGAGGTCGGCACGAGCGCGCGGCGAGAGGACATAGCGGCTCATGTTCCCGCTTTCGCTCCGCGCTTGCTCCTGTGGCGCTTGCGTTCGATGAACTCGTCGAAATCAAAGGGAGTGGAGGGCCCGCTCTGCTCACCTTCGATCAGCGCGGCACGTAGGGCCTCGACCCTCATCTCGCGCTCTTCGAGCAGGCGAAGCCCGGCCCGCACGACATCGCTTGCCGAGCCGTAGCGGCCCTCGCTGACCTGGCGCTCGATGAAGTCGGCGAAATGGTCGCCGATGATGACCGACGTGTTCTTTGCCATGTCCGCCTCCGTTCACTTGCGTATGCACCATTGCCAGAATCTGGTATCCCGGGCAACGCTCGTACTCGGTCCTTCACTGCCGGCAGCGATTCTGGTGGTGCCTTGGCCGACTTGCCGTCATATGACGACGCCATGGCATCCGCCCTCGGCAGCATCCTCCGCCTCGCCCGCGCCGGCATCGTGCTGGCCCAGCACGGCGTGCGCTTCGTGCCGGCCGGCACCAAGGTGCCGCTGGCACTCCATCTCGCGCGCGCGGCGACGCTGCCGGTGCGCGTGCTCGCCTGGCCGTTCCGCCGTCGCGAGCCGGCCGGGCGGCGCGTGGCGGGCGCGCTCACGCGCCTCGGCCCCAGCTACATCAAGCTCGGCCAGTTCCTGGCGACGCGCGCCGACCTGATCGGCCCGGAGCTCGCCCGCGACCTCTCGCATCTGCAGGACAAGCTGCCGCCCTTTCCCATGGCGCAGGCGCGCCAGGCGCTGGAGGCGGCGCTGGGCGGGCGGCTGGAGGATCACTTCGCCGAGTTCGGGCCGCCGGTGGCCGCCGCCTCCATCGCCCAGGTGCACAAGGCGGTGACGCTCGACGGCGGCGCGCGCCGGCAGGTGGCCGTGAAGGTCCTGCGCCCCGGCATCGAGCGCCGCTTCCGCCGCGACCTCGACAGCTATCGTCTAGCTGCCCGCCTGATCGAGCGCGTCCACGCGCCCTCGCGCCGCCTCAAGCCGGTGGCGGTGGTCGAGACGCTCGCGCGCACGGTCGAGATCGAGATGGACATGCGGCTCGAGGCCGCCGCCATCTCCGAGATGGCCGACAACATCGCCGGCGACCAGGCGCTGCCCGACGGCCGCTTCCGCGTGCCCGCCGTCGACTGGCAGCGCACGGCGCGGCGCGTGCTCACGCTCGAATGGATCGACGGCACGCCGGTCTCCGACCACGAGAGCCTGAGGGCAGCCGGGCACGACCTGAAACGCCTCGGCCTCACCATCCTGCGCTCCTTCCTGCGCCACGCCATGCGGGACGGCTTCTTCCACGCCGACATGCACCAGGGCAACCTGCTCGTCACACCCGACGGAGCGGTGGTGGCGGTCGATTTCGGCATCATGGGCCGGCTGGGCCCCCGCGAGCGCCGCTTCCTCGCCGAGATCCTGCACGGCCTCATCACCCGCGACTATCGCCGCACCGCCGCCGTCCATTTCGAGGCCGGCTACGTGCCGCCGCACCACTCGGTGGAGGTGTTCGCTCAGGCCATGCGCGCCATCGGCGAGCCGATCCACGGCCGACGGGCCTCGGAGATCTCCATGGCCGACCTGCTGGGGCAGCTGTTCGCCTACACCGAAGTCTTCGACATGGCCACGCGGCCCGAGCTCCTGCTCCTGCAGAAGACCATGGTGGTGGTGGAGGGCGTGGCCCGCTCGCTCGACCCCGAGCTCGACATCTGGAGCGCGGCCGAGCCGATCGCCCGTGAGTGGGTCGAAACGAACTACGGCGTGGCCGGGCGCCTGCGCGAAGCCGGCGAGGGCGCCGAGGCGCTCGGCCGGGTGATGGCCGAGGTGCCGCGCCTGCTCGAGCAGGCCGAACGCACGGCGCTGGCGCTCGCCGACATGGCCCGCGGCGGCCTGCGCCTCGACGACGACACCCTGCAGCGCCTCGCCGCCGCTCAGGCGCAAGCGGGCCGCTGGACGCGGGCCGCCCTGTGGCTCGGCGCCCTGGCGCTCACCGCCATCGCGCTGTGGGTCGTCATGCCTGCGGGCTAGCTGCCGCGCCGTGCACACGACAGCGGCGGTCGTAGTCGTCGGCCAGCGCGCGCAGCGCGGCAGCGCCGTCGCCGGCGAATGAAGGGCCGTGCATCAGGGCGAGGGTCCGCGGGGCGAGGCTGGAAAGCCTCCGGATCGTGGCACCCATGCCGGGGTTGAGGCTGGAGTAGTTGAACAGGTCCTCGCCGGCAATCGCCGGACCGACCACGTCGCCCTGCGTCAGGGCCGGACCGTCGCCGACCTGGGTGAACAGGTCGCCGCACATCAGCGTGTGTGTCGTCTCCTCGTAGATGACGCCGGCGTCCCAGCCGTGCGGCACGTGCGGCGTGTCGACGTAGCGCAGCCGCTTGCCGCCGATATCGATCGTCTCGCCGTCCTCCAGGACGCGCGGTGGCCGGTCGGCCATATCGCTGAGCGAGACCATTGAGCCCGTGCGGCCGTGCGCGACCTGTGCCCGCGGCGCGACCGCCAGCCACTCGTTCATGGCACCGCACTCGTCGGCCTCGTAGTGGCCGAAGGCGATCCAGCACAGGCGCTCGGGGGAGATGAGCCGGCCGACGGCCGCGCGCGTGAGAGGAAACATCCGCCTGAGGCCGGTGTGGAACAGCAGCGGCTCCTCTCCGAGCACGAGAAACTGGTTGAAGGTGAACCCCGACGGCGGGGCAATCTCCGGCACGAAGGTCGACAGCCGGAAGATGCCGTCGGCGATCTCGCTGATCCTGGTCTCCATGGCTTTCTCCGCGCGAGTGCCGGGCCGGTCGGGGAGCACGGCGCGGCGATGGACTTCATTGGCATTTCATCGTACATATATGTGTAACGAAAATAGCCGCGTCTGTCAATATGGATGCACAATATCGTGCAGTGAATATGCCGTGACCCGAACCTACACCCTCAAGCGCCGCGCCGAGGCGCAGGCGGCCACGCGGCGGCGCATCGTCGAAGCCGCCGTCGATCTGCACACCTCGGTCGGCCCGGCCCGCACTACCTTCAGCATGGTGGCCGAGCGTGCCGGCGTTCAGCGCCACACCCTCTATGCGCACTTTCCCGACGAGCGCAGCCTCTACCTCGCCTGCTCCGGGCACACCATGGAGCGCGACCCGCCGCCCGACGCGCAAGGTTGGCGTGCGATCGAGGACCGAAGCAGGCGTCTGCACATCGGGCTGCGCGCCCTCTACGACTGGTACCAACGCAACGAGCAGCTGGCCGCCTGCGTGCTGCGCGATGCGGAGTTTCATGCGCTCACGCGCGAGGTCGCGGAGCTGCGCCTGGGCCCCTACATGGCAGCTTACCGGGACGTCCTCGGCGCCGGGTTGACGGCCAGGCAGCGCGCGGTGCTCGGACTGGCGCTGAGCTTCTTCACCTGGCGCACGCTGGTGCGCGAGGGCGGCCTGAAGCAGGCGGCCGCGGTCGATGCGATGGCCCGCGCCATCCTGCCGGCCTGCCCCTGAGGGGCCTGGCGCCGGGGCGCGCTATTCGATCACTTCGACCGCCGGCATGGTAGCCGAGCCGACGGCGGGCACGATCTCCCGTCTTGGAGGCTCGAGCCATGCTCGCGCGCGAGCATGGGACGGCTCACGATTCCGTGTTTGCCGTCGCCACGCGTGCGCCCCGTTCGCCCTCGAAACACGGCCCGTTTGCCGCTGTCCGGCGCGCGGGCTGCGGCAAGAGCAGCTGGAAGGGAAAGTATTTCAATGACCAAGCTTCGCGTACAGTCGTTTGCCATTTCGCTCGACGGCTACGGCGCCGGGCCGGGCCAGGATCTGGAGAACCCGCTCGGGCGCGGCGGCATGGCGCTGCACGAATGGGCATTCCCCACCCGCACCTTCCGGCAGATGTTCGGGCAGGACGGCGGCACCACCGGCCTCGACGACGACTTCGCTCGTCGCGGCTTCGCCGGCATCGGCGCCTGGATCATGGGCCGCAACATGTTCGGGCCGATGCGCGGGCCCTGGTCAGACGATACGTGGAAAGGCTGGTGGGGCGACAACCCGCCTTACCACTGTCCGGTGTTCGTGCTCACCAACCATGCGCGGGCACCGATCCCCATGGCCGGCGGCACCACCTTCCATTTCGTCACCGACGGCATCCATGCCGCCTTGCAGCGTGCGAGAGAGGCCGCCCAGGGCCGCGATATCCGTCTCGGCGGCGGCGTGGCGACCGTCCGCCAGTACCTGCGCGCCGGCTATGTCGACGAGCTGCACCTTGCCGTCTCGCCGGTGCTGCTGGGCTCGGGCGAGCACCTCCTCGCCGGCATCGACCTGCCCGCCCTCGGCTTCCGCGTGACCGAGCACGTCGCCAGCGAAAAGGCCACCCACGTCGTCCTGCGCAAATAGGGGTCGGTGCCGGATGGTCAGCATGCGCGGCGCCGTCCCCGACCTTGGGAGCATGGCAGTCAAACCTTCATATGATTGTCCTTTCCGAAGTAGGGATGGCTGCGCGCGGCGCGGCGGTGCAGGCTGATGCCGCGAGCAATCGCAGCCACATCAGCAACACCGGATCGGCAAGGGTAAGGGCCATGAACGCGTCGTACCACGACACTAGGGCGGCAACCGATCGCAGCGGCTTCGACTTCCGGCAGTTCGGCGATTTGCAGGCCGCCCTGCTCGGCATGGCGGGACACGACCTGCGCCAGCCGCTGCAGGTCATTCAGAGCACCTACGAATGGCTGGGAAGCCGCATCGGCACAGCTCCCGAGGCTCCCGAGCGGGCACGGCTGGAGCGCGGCGAGCGAGCCATCGTACGCCTGACGAAGCAGCTCGACCGGCTGTTGGGCGCTCTCCGGCTTTACGAGCAAACGCGCACCCTCGAGGTGGAACCGGTGGCGCTGGCGCCGCTGCTGTGGCACGTCGCGGCCGAGAACGCCGAGGCCGCCGCCGACAACGGCCTCGAGCTCGACGTGTGCCGGACGAGCGCAGTGATCATGAGCCATCCCGTCCTGCTGGAGGGCATCCTGCGCAATCTCGTGCGCAATGCCGTCAAGTATACGGAGCCGGGCGGGCGCATCCTGATCGGCTGCCGCAGGCGGGCCGGCGAGTTGCGCATCGACGTCTATGACACCGGCATCGGCATGGCGCCAGAGCACCTGCCGCGCATCTTCGAGGCCTTCCATCGCCTCCACGCCACTCCCGCCGCCGGATTGGGCCTCGGCTTGTTCGTCGTGCGGCGCGCCATCGAGCTGCTCGGCCATCGCATCGAGGTGAGCTCCACCCTCTCCCGCGGCTCGCGTTTCTCGGTCTATGCCGCCCCCGCCGGCGACTAGTGCCGGTGCCGGACCATCGCCCGAGAATTTGACCCGCCTATACGTAGGTTTGATCGGCACGCTCCTCGGTCGTGTGCTATCGACCTGGGCGTGGCCGGCGCGGACAGCCCGCACATGCGTCCAGACGGGAACGACAAGGCCGTTGTTCACATCGTCGACGATGACGAGTCGCTGCGGCTTGCGCTCGACAGCCTGTTCCGATCCGTCGGGCTCAGCACCCGCTCCTATGGGTCGGCGCGCGAGTTCCTGGCCGACAAGCCCGAAGATGTGCCCGGCTGCCTGGTGCTCGACGTGCGCCTGCCGGGCATGAGCGGGCTCGACTTTCAGGAGCAACTCGCCGGCCACGGCATCCGCCTGCCTGTGGTCCTCATCACCGGCCACGGCGACATCCCCATGTCGGTCCGCGCCATGAAGGCGGGCGCCGTAGACTTCCTGCCCAAACCGTTCCGCGACCAGGACATGCTGGACGCAGTGACGGCCGCCATCGAGCGCGACCGCAAACGGCGCGCGACCGACGGCGATGCCGCACAGGTGCGCGACCGTTTCGCCACGCTGTCTCCGCGCGAGCAGCAGGTGATGATGCTGGTGACGGCGGGAAAGATGAATAAGCAAGTCGCCGGCGACCTCGGATTGAGCGAGATTACAGTCAAGATCCACCGCGGCTCGGCCATGCGAAAAATGGGAGCGCGAACCCTGGCCGATCTCGTGCGCATGGCCGAGACCCTGAAGTCCAAGCCGGGCTAGCGGCCCTAACACCTGCGTATGATTTCTGACGGTCCGCTCCCCGTGCGATAACGCCGGGGTCAACCGTTTCCGCCTGTCCGCGGTCAATGCAAGAACGAAAGGACACCGCGTGGCTGCGGTACCCCTGGTCTGCATCATCGACGACGACGACTCCCTGCGGAGCGCGCTGGTTGGCCTTCTCAGATCGTTCGGCTACGCCACGCGGGGCTTTGCCTCGGCGGAAGCCTTCCTGCAGTCCGACGCGGTGCACGCCGCCGCGTGCATCGTCACGGACATTCAGATGCCGGGCATGAGCGGCATCGACCTCAAGCACCACCTCGCTGCCCGGCAGTCCGCCGTGCCCGTCATCATGATCACGGCGCGCACCGAGCCGGACCTCGAGGCCAAAGCCCTCGCCAGCGGGGCTGCCCATTTTTTGCGCAAGCCATTCGAGGCCTCCATCCTCAACGACGCCGTGGAGCGCGCGCTGAAGGGCGGGGAAGCGTCATAGAAGTGTCACGAATGGGGATCTGTCCCCTTCGGCAAGCGGCTCCGGCGGGACGCCGCCACCATTCCTTCATCGTCGGCGCCAAAGTCGTGCGGCATCGGCACGAGCCGGATGCTATGCTGCGGTCGGATCGAGCGTAAACGACCGAGGGGCCCCTCTTGCGGGGGCGCGGAAGGGCAATGCGCGGCTTCGACGCTGCACGGACGATAGCCAGGTACAAGCGCGAGCTGCAACGGGGCCTCCGCGAATTCCAGTCGGCTCTTCTCCTTCCGCCTTCGCTCGGCGGCCTATCGGCGGCGCCGCACGCGCGCGACCACGTCGCCAGGCTTCGCCATCTGGCCGTGGTGTGGGTGGTGGGCGGCGTCGTGCTGACGCTGGTGACGTCGGCCTGCGTCGGCCTCGGTCTCAACTTCGCGACCAGCGCCTTCGCGTTCCTGATCGTCATCGTGTTGCTGTCGCTGCTCGACAGCCTCGTCTCGTCCGTCGTCTTCTCCGTCGTCGCCTTCGGCTGCCTCAACTACTTCTTCACCGAGCCGCGCTTCACCTTCACGGTGAACGATACGCAGGACCTCACGGCCCTCCTCGCCTTCGTCGTCACCTCCCTCGTCGTCACCGCGCTCGTGCGGCGGCTGCGCACCTTCGCCGCTTTTCAGCGCGAGCAGGCCGGCCTGTTGGACCTCACCCACGACGCCATCTTCGTGCGCGACACGCGCGATGTAGTCACCTACTGGAATCACGGGGCCGAGCAGCTCTACGGCTGGCGCCGGCAGGAGACGGCCGGCAAGGTCTCGCACGAGCTGCTGCAGGCGGTGTTTCCCGCGCCGCTGGAGGAGATCCAGCGCACTCTGCAGAGCACGGGGCGCTGGGAAGGCGAGGTCTTCCACACCAGGCGCGACGGAGCGCGCCTGGTCGTGGCGAGCCGCTGGTCGCTGCAGCTGGACGCCAGCGGCGAGCCCATCGGAACGCTCGAGACCAACAACGACATCACCGAGCGCAAGCGGGCCGCGCAGGCGCTCCACCGCAGCCAGGCCGCCTACCTCGCCGAGGCGCAGAGGCTGAGCCTCACCGGCAGCTTCGGCTGGAACGCCTCCAGCGGCGAGGTGTTCTGGTCGGACGAGACCTTCCGGATCTTCGGCTATGACCCCTCGACCCGGCCCTCGGTCGACGCGGTACTGGCGCGCGCGCATCCCGACGACCTCCCGCTCGTGCGGGGCGAGATCGAGCGCGCCGCCCGCGAGGCGCGCGGCTTCGACTTCGAGCATCGCCTGCTGATGCCGGACGGCGGCGTCAAGCACCTGCACGTGGTCGCCCACACCGCATCGGACGCGGCGGGCGGGGCGCAATTCGTCGGCGCCGTAATGGACATCACCGCGCGTAAACGCACCGAGGAGGCATTGCGGCGCAGCGAGCAGCGCTATCACAACCTCTTCCAGGCCATGGCCGTGTCGTTCTTCGAGCTCGACTTCTCTGCGGTCGGCGATCTGCTGCGCGAGCTGCAGGCCTCGGGTGTGACCGACCTGCGCCAGCACTTCATACAGAACCCGGAGACGGTCCGTCGCTTCATGCGGGTCACGCGCATCGTCGAGGTGAACGAGCAGACTGTCGCCCTGTTCGGCCGCGGCAGCCGGCTGGGCCTGGAGGGCAGCGTCGAGCCGTTCTGGCCGCAGGAGAGCACGCAGGCGTATGCCGAGGCGATCCTGTCCTCGCTCGACCGCAAGCGGAGCTATTCGGTCGAGACCCCGCTGCGCCGGGTCGACGGGTCGGTGTTCGACGCCCATTTCACGGTCTGGTACTCGGCCGACGATCCCACGCGCGGCCTGGGCGGCGTCATCGACATCAGCGAGCGCGTCAAGGCCCAGGCCATGCTGCAGCAGGTGCAGGCCGACTTCGCACATGCCGCGCGCGTCTCGATGTTGGGCCAGCTGGCAGCCTCCATCGCGCACGAGGTCAACCAGCCGCTGACGGCGATCGTGGCCAACGGCGAAGCCGGTCTGCGCTGGCTCGGCCGGGCGGAGCCGGACGTGGCCGAGGTGCAGGAACTGACGAGGCGTATCGTCGCCGATGCCCGGCGGGCCGCCGACGTGATCGCACGCATCCGCGCCATGGCCGTGCGGCGCGCACCCGAGCACGCGCCCATCGCTCTCGACGAGGTGGTCGGAGAGGCCCTGATGTTCCTGCGCCACGAGGTGCAGTCGCGCGGCGTGTCGGTGACGCACTACCCGGCGCGAACGCCGGCGCGCGCGCTTGCCGACCGCACGCAGCTGCATCAGGTGATCGTCAACCTCACCGTCAACGCCATGCAGGCGATGGCGCAGGCGGGAAGCGCCGAGCGCCACATCGTCATCCGCACCGGCGTGCCCGACGCGGCCACCTTGAGCTGCACCGTGGAGGACAGCGGCCCCGGCATCGCCCCCGAGCACGCCCAGCGCCTGTTCGAGAGCTTCTTCACCACCAAGGAGGGCGGCATGGGCATGGGCCTGCCCATCTGCCGCTCGATCATCGAGGCGCACGGCGGCCGCATCATGGCGGAGAACGCCGACGGCGGCGGCGCCCGCTTCATCTTCACGCTGCCCGCCGCCCAGTAACCTTGGCCAGGCACCACCGCCGCGTCGATCCGGCTCATACCAACGTTTGTGCCGCGCTGCCGCTCGTACAATGGCGGGGCCGAGGGCTCTTCAGCATCATCGCCTTCCGTCACGCCGGCGCTGCGCAGCGGCGAAAGAGGAGATGATCATGAGCACGATCACGACCAGGGACGGCACCGAGATCTTCTACAAGGACTGGGGCACCGGCCGGCCCATCGTCTTTCATCACGGCTGGCCGCTCAGCGCCGACGACTGGGACAACCAGATGCTGTTCTTCCTCGGCAAGGGCTACCGCGTCATCGCCCACGACCGGCGCGGCCACGGGCGCTCGAGCCAGACGGCGACGGGCCACGAAATGAACACCTACGCGTCCGACGTTGCCGAGCTGGCGGCGGCGCTCGACCTGCGCGATGCCATCCACGTCGGCCACTCGACGGGAGGCGGCGAGGTCACCCGCTACGTTGCCCGCCACGGCCACGGTCGGGTAGCCAAGGCCGTGCTGATCGGCGCCGTCCCGCCGGTCATGGTCAAGTCCGCACAGAACCCGCGCGGCCTGCCGATCGAGGTGTTCGACGATATCCGGCGGCAGCTGGCAGCGAACCGCGCGCAGCTCTACCTGGATTTGCCGAGCGGGCCGTTCTACAGCTTCAACCGGCCGGGGGCCACGGCGTCGGAGGGCACCATCCGCAATTGGTGGCGGCAGGGCATGATGGGAGCCGCCAACGCCCACTACGAGTGCATCAAGGCCTTCTCGGAGACCGACTTCACCGAGGATCTGAAGCAGATCCGCGTCCCCGTCCTCTTCATGCACGGCGACGACGACCAGATCGTTCCCATAGCCGACTCCGCGCTCATCGCGGTCGAGCTCGTCGGCAACGGCAAGCTCCAGGTCTACGAGGGCTTTCCGCACGGCATGTGCACGACGCACGCCGACACCATCAATCGCGACCTTTTGGCGTTCATCGAAGGCTGACGGGTCCGAGCCTCGCCCGCGAGCGCGGCTCGACTGCGACACGCAAGCAGAGGAGATGGAGCCATGACGCGAACTCCAGGCAAGGCCCTATGCACCGCGGCCGCGCTGATGATCTCGGCCGCCTTGGTCGCCCCCGCATCGGCCCAGGCGCCCGGGCCGGCCAGGCACAATGTTTTGCCGTCGGGCGGCGGGGCCGCGCTCTTCGACACCTCCGACGTCGCCCTGCTGCTGTTCGACCACCAGTCGGGCCTGTTCCAGACGGTCAAGGACATCGGCGTGGCAGAGCTCAGGGCCAACACTGTCATGCTGGCGAATCTGGCAACGCTCCTCAAGATTCCGGTGATCACCACCGCCTCCGAGCCCGGCGGCCCCAACGGTCCGCTCATGCCGGAGATCCACGCCTCCGCCCCGCATGCCGTCTTCGTGCCGCGGAAAGGCGAGGTCAACGCCTGGGACAATGCGGATTTCGTCGCTGCTGTGCGCGCTACCGGCAAGCGTACGCTCATCATGGCCGGGGTGTGGACCAGCGTCTGCGTGATGTTCCCGGCGCTCGATGCCAAGGCCGCCGGCTACAGCGTCTACGCCGTCATGGACGCCTCGGGCGACCCCAGCGAGATGGCCTCGCGCACCACGCTTGCCCGCTTCGCGCAGGCCGGCATCGTGCCCACTTCCACCAACGCAGTGCTGTCCGAGGCGCACCGCACCTGGAACCGCCCCGAGGCCGGCGAGCTCGCCAAGCTCTATGCGCTGGTGGCGCCCAACTATGCCGCCCTCATCGAGAGCTACGAGAAGGCCAAGGAGGTGGCGAGGCAAGGCACTACGCGCTGACCGCGCACCCCTTCTTCGCACAACAGGCAAGCTGTGCGCCGTCGCCGCGCGGTGAATACCTGGAGCGCCTGTGCCACAGCGGCGGCTCGCTCCTGCAACCGCGGCCCAGGTCCAGGCGTTCTTCAACGGCTGGCGAGCCGAACCAGACAGAGGAGACTAGCGCCATGAACGTCAAGGAAGCCAAGTCGAGGCGGACGGCACCGCTCGATACACCCACGAGCCTCACGAGCAATGCCACCCGCGACATTTCGGGCGCACTGTCGGCCCTGCTCGCCGACATGTTCGCCCTCTACCTCAAGACCAAGAACTTCCACTGGCACGTGTCCGGCCCGCACTTCCGCGACTATCACCTGCTTCTCGACGAGCAGGCGGCGCAGATCCTCGCCGTCACCGACGCGCTGGCCGAGCGGGCACGCAAGATCGGCGGCACGACGCTGCGCTCCATCGGCCACGTCGCCCGCCTGCAGCGCGTGCTCGACAACGACGCCGACTACGTCTCGCCGCAGGACATGCTGGCCGAGCTGCGCGAGGACAACGCCCAGCTCGCCGTGCGC